>PWLK01000089.1 GCA_003560545.1 Candidatus Woesearchaeota archaeon
GCAACGTTATCATCTTTCTTAACAGAATCACCAACCTTGACAAGCCACTCAACTAACTTGCCTTCAGTTATGCCTTCTCCTACATCCGGGAACTTAAACTCGAAACTCATAATTACACCAAAACTAGTTACTCATCACTCTGCGAACATATTTCACGACTCGGAACACATCAGGCATAAAGTAGTCCTCTAAAGCGAATTGGGGGTAAGGCACATCGAAACCTGTAACTCGTAGTATAGGCGCTTCGATGTTGTAAAGGCATTTCTCCTGAATCCTTGCCGCTATTTCTCCTCCCATTCCACCAGCGCGTGTTGCTTCGTGAACGATGACTGCGCGACCGGTTTTTTTGACTGACTCAATTACTTTCTCAGTGTCCAAAGGCCAAATAGTCCTTAAGTCAATGATTTCCACGTCAACATTTTCTTCTTTTAATTTCTCAGCGGCTTCAAGGCAAACCCTTGTCATCGCACCCCACGTGACAATCGTGACGTCCTTGCCCTCTCTTTTAATGTTTGCTTCGCCGAGCGGGATGGTGTATTCTTCCTCAGGGACTTCTTCCTTGAAAGAACGATAACACTTTTTTGGCTCTAAAAATATTACGGGGTCAGGGTCGCGTATCGCGGACAACAACAACCCCTTCGCGTCATAAGGGCCACTGGGCATAACCACTTTAATGCCCTGCGAGTGAACGAAGAAAGCCTCAGGGCTCTCAGAGTGATGCTCCAAAGCCCTAACACCTCCACCACAAGGAGCCCTCAGAACCATGGGCAAATGGAAAGTTCCGCTGCTCCTCTGCGAGAAACGAGCCATGTGCTGCTTGATATGATGAAAAGCCTGGTAAGTGAATCCATCAAACTGAATTTCAGGTACGGGCTTTAACCCGTTAACAGCCATCCCTATTGAAGCACCAACAATGCCTGCTTCGGCAAGAGGCGTATCAATAACTCTTTCTGCTCCGAACTCTTTGATTAAGCCATCGGTAACACGGAAAACGCCTCCGTCAACACCGACATCTTCGCCTAGCAATACGACTGACTTGTCTTTAGACATCTCTTGTTTAAGCGCCTGATTAATAGCTGCCACCATGTTAATCTTAGTCAAACTGCATCACCCTTATCCTGTAAAGACTTTTTCTCATTGACTTCTTCTAATAATTCTTTTTGCTCTTCCTCTAAATCCTTGGGGAGAGTTTTGAATATGTACTTGAACACATCTTCAGGCCCAGGCGGAGGTATCTGCATGGCTTTCTCCACGGCTTCCTCTACTTCTTTTTCAACCTCGCCCTTAACCTTTGCGCCGTACTCATCACTCCAAGTACCGATTTTCTGGAAGTGCTTAACCACTCTCTGAATAGGGTCTTTCTGAACCCAAGGACTGACTTCTTCCTCAGAGCGATACTTTGAAGCGTCATCACTAGTTGTATGGTCTCCTAAACGGAATGTTATGGCTTCTATTAATGTAGGGCCTTCCCCGTTCCTCGCGCGTTCCAATGCTTCCTTCGTGGCTTTGTAAACTGCTAATACGTCGTTGCCATCAATCTGAACTCCTTTGATTCCGTAAGAAATTGCTTTCTGTGCAATGGTTTCACTTGCTGTCTGAACCTTCCTAGGAGTGGATATCGCCCACTGGTTGTTCTGACAAAAAAACACGATGGGTAACTTGAAAACACCTGCGAAGTTCAGGGCTTCATGGAAGTCTCCTTCACTTGTAGCTCCATCACCAAAATATGTTATTGCACAGCTCTTCTCGCCTTTTATCTTGGAAGCCCACGCAATCCCTGCGGCGTGCAAAGCTTGTGAAGCGATAGGAATAGCAATCGGGAGGTCCCTAGTGTTTTCATCTCCCTGAAAAGCACGGGTATCACCCATCCAGCCCTGTACTAATTTGACGCGGTCAGCACCCCTTGTAATGAAAACGCCCATCTCCCTAAAGCTTGGAACGACCCAGTCGTGCTCTTCCAACGCATAACCGGAGCCTATCTCGCAGGCTTCCTGTCCTTTTAAAGATGCGTAAGTACCGATTTTCCCTGATCTTTGCATCTTGAAAAGCTTTTCGTCAAACTCACGGGCAAGCATCATTAAATGATATAATTCCTTTATCTTATCCTCGGAAAGCCCGGGGTGAAGGGAATCGTCAACTTCGCCTTCTTCGTTCATGACCTGGAAGTATTCTACTTCGAACTTGCTAATTATGTTTCTTGCGATAATCCCACCTCTTTGCTAGCGCTGTTCTTCTTATCTATAAGGTTCTTAATAAATAATTCGCCTGCCCTGTAAGAGCTTCTCACGAAAGGCCCTGACGCAACGTAAAGAAAGCCAAGGCTTTCCCCTATCCTCTTGTATTCTTCGAAGGCTTCTGGCTTAACATATTCTTCTACTTTAAGGAACTTGTTCTTTGGCTTCAAGTACTGCCCTATTGTGAGGATGTCGCAGCCAACGCTTCTAAGGTCTTTCATGGCTTGTACTACTTCTTCCCTGGTTTCGCCTAAGCCAAGCATTAACGCGGACTTAGAAAAAATTTTTTGGTCCATCCGCTTTATGTTTTCCAGGACCTTAAGGGATTGCTCGTACCCCGCTCTTGGATCACGCACTTTTCTTTGTAAGGACTTAACGGTTTCAACGTTATGAGCTATCACGTCAGGCATTGCATCCACGATTTTCTTTAATAGCTCTGGCTTTCCGCTGAAGTCAGGTATGAGGACTTCTACATTTGTTTTAGGATGCGCTTTTTTGATCTCGGAGATGCACCTTGCGAAGTGAGATGCGCCTTCATCAGGCAAGTCATCCCTGTCCACGCTTGTGATAACCGCGTAATCAAGTTGCATTTCAGCGATGGCTTCCGCCAATTTTTTTGGTTCGAACGGATCAACAGGGTTTCCTTTCCTAGAAGTTTTGACGGCGCAAAACTTACAACCCCTAGTACAGGTATCTCCCAGTACCATGAATGTAGCGGTGCCTTCGTTATGCCAGCACTCCGCCATGTTCGGGCAGTGGGCTTCCTCGCAAACAGTGACAAGGCCTCTTTTTCTAAGAGCGCCTTTTATCTTTGAGAAATCAGTGTTATGCGCAGGCCTAATCTTAAGCCAATCCGGCTTTCTAAGTTCTTCCAAGTAAACACCCTCTTTTTTTTGAAATATCTATAATATTAAGGCTTGGCTCTGCTAGTATTTAAAGTTTTGTCTAAAACACACCAAAATCTTTATATACAAATCCCACGAATTCGAATGTTATGAGTGTTTCGTCTTTCAAAAGCAAGGTTTTCAGGGAGGCAAAGAAACGGGTTAAGCGAATTGTTTTCCCTGAAACGAGTGATGAACGGGTTCTTGAAGCAGCCAGCATTCTTGGAAAGAGAAATGTGTGTGTGCCTGTGCTTATCGGAAACCCAAAATCCGTTGTGGGCAGGATGAAAAAGAAAAGGCTTGGTATTAAAGGAATAGAAATCCTGGACGCTGAGAATCCTGTTGTTGATTATTCAAAAAAGCTTTACGGCCTGGTTAAGAAGAAAGGGGTTTCCCTTGAAGAAGCAAGGGTTCTTGTGAGGGACCCCGTGTATTATGCGGCGATGCTTTTGCGCGAGGGAAAGGTTGATGGAATGGTTACGGGTGCTTCGCATCCGAGTGCGCATACGTTCAGGGCAGCGCTACGCGTGGTGGGCTTAAAAAAGGGTTTCAGGGTGGCTTCTACTTTTTTTGTGATGCTTGGAAAGGACAAGACATTGTTTTTCGCGGATTGCGCGCTGAATATTAATCCTGATTCAAAGGCTTTGGCAGAAATCGCGCTTAGCACGGCGGGTAGTGCTAAGATGCTTGGCTTTAAGCCAAGGGTGGCTTTGCTTTCGTTTTCGACGAAGAGCAGTGCAAAGCATGAAATGGTTGAGAAGGTTGCAAGGGCTTCTTTGATTGCGAAGAGGAAGGCTAAGGGTTTCGTTGTGGATGGAGAGTTACAGGCTGACGCTGCGCTTATACCAGGGGTTGCAAAGGGCAAAGCTCCTATGTCTAAGGTTAAGGGTGATGCGAACGTGCTTGTTTTTCCTGACCTGAACAGCGGGAATATTTCGTATAAGCTCGTGGAAAGGCTTGCCGGGTTCCAGGCTATTGGCCCGATTTCGCAGGGGTTTGCAAAGCCTGTTAATGATTTGAGCAGGGGTTGCAATGTTGATGACATCGTGCTCGTGGGTGCTTTGACAGCGGTGCAGGCGGGGAGAAAATGAAGAAAGATGTTCTTGTTATGAACGTGGGGAGTTCTTCTGTTAAGTATTCTTTTTTCAGGAATGGAAAGATTATTGGAAAGGATAATTTTGAAAGGGTTTTTACAAAGAAGCAAAGGCTTGATGTTGTTAGGAAAGTGGCTGAGAAGGTTGATATTTCCGGGCTTGCATGCGTTGCTCACAGGGTCGTTCACGGGGGAAGCATTACGGGTGCGAGAAAGGTTGATAAGGCATTGCTTTCCAGGCTTAGGAGGGTTGCTGAGCTTGCTCCTCTGCATGATATACCTGAGATAGAAGTCATCGAATTTTTTATGAAGCTAAAAGTTCCCCAGGTAGCCGTTTTTGACACTGCTTTCCATCAGGATATGCCTTTGAAGGCTAAGGCTTATGGGTTGCCTTACAAGTATTACCTGAAAGGAATCAGGAAGTACGGGTTTCACGGGATAAGCCATGAATATGTTTCAAGGGGTTTGAAAGGAAAGGTCATAACATGTCATCTTGGGAATGGCTGCTCGGTTACTGCTATAAGGAACGGGAAGAGTGTTGATACCAGCATGGGCTTTACGCCTTTGGAAGGATTGGTTATGAGCACGCGCTCTGGTTCTTTGGATCCTTCGGTTATTCCTTACATGGTTAAGCACGAAAAAGTATCTTTGGAAAGAATTAGTGATATGCTTAACAAGGAATCCGGGTTGCTCGGTGTTTCGGGTAAGAGCTATGATTTGAGGGATTTGATGAATAGCAAGGATAAGAGGTGCTTGTTAGCTGCTGAAATGTTCTTTTATAGTGTTACAAAGCAAATCGGTGGTTTTGCAGCTGCGCTTAACGGCGTGGACACAATTGTTTTTACCGCAGGGATAGGGGAGAATAATGCTAGTGTCAGGAAGAATATACTTAGTTACCTTGCTTATCTTGGCGTTAAAGTTGATGGTGCGAAGAATAAGAAGAATTCAAGGGTGATTTCTTCAAGGAATTCTAAGGTTAAGGTAATGGTTATACGTACGGATGAGGAGAAAGCCATTGCTTTGCAGGCCTTGCAGGCAATGAGAAAATGATTCTTGAGCATAAGAAGAAAATAGAAGGCGGGAAGTTTGCAAGAATAAGAATAGTTGTGAGTGATGATTCTTTGGAGAGTGTCAGGATTACAGGGGATTTCTTTCTTTACCCGGAAGGTGCACTTGAAAAAATAGAGGGTTCTCTTAAAGGGAGCAGGATTCCGTTTAACGAAGATGAAGCTGAGAAAAGAATACTTGGCGTGTTGAAAGAGGAGGATGCTGAATTAGTAGGGATAACGCCGAAGGACTTGGCCGAAATGATCGGGGAGTGCTTAAAGTGAAATACAGGTTTATACGCGTAAAGGAGTTCGATGCTTTTATGAACATGGCCTTGGATGAAGTCATACTTGAAAGAGTAATACAAGAAAAGGCTTTGCCCACCATAAGGTTTTTTACGTGGAAACCGAGCAGTGTTAGCATAGGGAATTTTCAAGGGGCGGAACAGGAAGTGAATGTTGATGTATGCAGGAAGGAAGGGATAAGCATTGTGAGAAGGATTACGGGAGGAGGCAGTGTTTACCATGACAATAAAGGGGAGATAACTTATAGTGTTATTGCCCCCGAAGAATTTTTTTCAAAGGACATCGTGAAGTCTTACGAAGAAATATGCACTTGGATAATCCGCGGCCTGGAAAAGCTTGGGGTGAAAGCCGTTTTTAAGCCGATAAACGATGTGCACGTACAAGGAAGAAAAATATCGGGGAGTGCACAGACAAGAAGAAAAGGAGTGCTGCTGCAGCACGGAACAATATTATATGATGCGGACAATGAAAGGATAGCTTTGCTGTTAAAGGGAAGAACGGATAAGTACAATGAAAAGCTTACAAGGAGCGTAAAGAAAAGAATAACATGTGTTAAGGAACACTGCAACGCCACGAAAGAAGAACTCATCAGTGCTTTGGAAGAGTCTTTCAGCAAAGGCAAAGAAATAGTTATAAGTGATTATGAAGAAGAAGAATTAAGGGAAGCTCAAACACTTGCCAGCGAAAAATACTCAAAGAATGAATGGAATTATAAAAGGTAAAGTGAATATTTATAAACCAACAAAGTTTTTCTGAAACAATGGATTTAAAGCAAGTCATAGTGGTAAGGCAAGACTTAAAAATGCCTAAGGGCAAGCTAGCCGTACAGGTAGCGCATGGAAGCATAGAGGCAATGCTAAAAACAGACAAGAAAAAAGTTGATGTGTGGCTCTCCCAAGGGATGAAGAAAGCAGTGCTAAAAGTAGAAGGAGAAAAGGAATTAATGGACTTGTTCAGAAAAGCAAAAAGCGAAGGCTTAAAAACAGGGCTGATAAACGACGCAGGAAAGACATTCCTGGCGCCGGGAACGGTAACCGTGCTCGGAATCGGGCCTGACAAGGAAGAAAAAATAGACCTTGTAACAGGGCACCTCGGGATGCTGTAAACACAAATTTTTATAAAACACTCACAAGTACCAGGGAAGGGTGGAAGATGAAAAAAAAAGCAAAGAAAGAAAGTAAAGAAAGAACCCATACAATCATAGGGCTTGTGGAGCCTGTAACCATAAAAGGCAAGACCACCAAGGAAAAACACCTTGCAAGAATCGACACCGGCGCCGCGAAAAGCTCTATAGACTCAAGGCTTGTATACAAGTTAAAACTAGGCCCTGTGCTAAGCGTGAACAAGGTAAGCAACGCGCACGGGACAACCCTGAGACCGGTTATAGAAGCAGAAATCAAACTAAAAAGAAGGAAGATAAAAAGCCTTTTCACCGTAGCAGACAGGAGCAACATGAAATACGCAGTACTGATAGGAAGGAATGTATTAAAACAGGAATTTCTCATAGACCCATCAAAGGCAGACCCACCATATGAAAAGGAGACAAAAAAATGAAAGCAGCAATAATCAGCCTTAACAGCACGAGCTCAAAATGGACAGCGGAAGCAATGAGAAAATACTTCAAGGAAGTTGACGAGTTAAGCGTGTCAGACCTTGAAATAAACATAAGCGGAAGAACCGCCGAAGCATTCTACAAAGGAAAACCTTTATCAGAATATGACTGTATTTACTGCAAAGGCTCGTTCAGATACGCACAGTTACTAAGATCTCTTGCAACAATAATGCAGGGGAAGTGCTACATGCCAATAAGCCCAGAAGCATACACTGTGGCGCACGACAAATTACTAACACAGCTAATGCTGCAACAGCACAACATACCCATGCCAAAAACATATATTAGCTCAACGGTAAAAGCAGCAAGGGAAATCCTTTCGAACATGAACTACCCAATCATAATGAAATTCCCACAAGGAACGCAGGGAAAAGGAGTGTTGTTCGCAGACTCTTTCGGATCAGCATCATCCATACTTGACGCGTTATCCGAATTAAAACAATCATTCATAATACAGGAATACATAGACACGGACAGCAGCGATATAAGAGCTATCGTAGTCGGAGACAAAGTAGTCGGGGCGATGATGAGAAGGGGCAGCCCGGAAGAAAAAAGATCTAATATCCACGCAGGCGGAGTCGGAGAGCCAATAGAGCTTGATGATGCCTCAAAGGAAACAGCGGTCAAGGCAGCGAAGGCAACAGGCGCGGATATATGCGGAGTGGATATGCTTGAAAGCGTGAAAGGACCATTGGTGATAGAAACGAATATCAGCCCAGGATTACAAGGCGTTGTTAAAGCAACAAAGATAGATATAGCTGATAAGATCGCAAAGTTCCTGGCAGAAAAAACAGCAGGGTGGCTGGAGAAGAAGAAGGCAAAGACAAGCAAGGACATAATGAAAGACCTTCGCAGCTCCGACAACGAAAGCAACATAATAACAAGCCTTGACTACAGGGGATCAAGGATATTATTGCCTGAAATTGTTACAAAAGCATCAGGAATAAAAAGCGCGGACCAAGTAGAAATAATAATCAACAAAGACAAGGTAACCCTGAAAAAACTTGATATATCATAAAAATTTTTTCTCGTGCACCAACAACCATTTCTTGCGCCACAACCCCGAGCTGTAACCTCCGAGGCTTCCGTTATTGCTTATAACCCTGTGACAAGGGATTATTATCGGAACGCAGTTCTTCCCGTTGGCATTCCCAATAGCTCTTGACGCTGCGTTGTTGTTAACGCGCAACGCTATTTCCTTGTAAGACCTTGTTTTCCCATAAGGAATCCTTTTTAGTTCCCTCCACGTTTTTTCCTCGAAATCCGAGCCGGAAACGTCAAGGGGCACGCTAAACTTTTTTCTCTTGCCCTTGAAATACTCAACTAGCTGTTTCCTGCATTCTGATAATGCTTTGTTGTAAGAAGAAGTTTTTTTCTTTTTTACAAAACCAAGACGAGTTATTCCTTTACCTGAAGAAATTATTTCGAGTACGCCTAACGGTGAATCAAGGTATGCTTTATACATTATTTCTTGGCTGCCTTCTCGCTTATGATTGCTGAATTACCCGTAGGATCATCCAGGTTCAGCATGATTTTCTCCTGGCCCCACAAGACTTTGTTAAGTTTCTTAAGCATATTCTTAGCTTTCTTTTTCTCTGAGTCTTCTTCTGCGTTCTCCCTTAAGAATTCAACTTGTTTCTTAATCCTGTTAATTATGCCTTCAACGTTGGTAACGTATCCGTTACTTGCTTCGCCTGGCTCAATGCTTCCAACGTGAGGTATTTTTATGGTTGCATTGGAAGACTTCACGATTCTAATCTTTAGGTCTTCTTCTGAATCCACCTGGAGTGATTGCTTTACAGGAGGCCTTTCCTCCGTTGTTTCAACGTCTGCTTTGTGATAACCGCATTCCTCGTCCTCGCAGTCCATGGAGAAGATTAGTACGTTTCCAAAGTAAGGAATTTCTCTTTCAGCCTGCCTTAACGTTAATGTTTTCCTCCTGCAAAAAGGGCATTCTTCCCCTTCAAGAATGTCTATGTTAAAATCATGCTCTGCCATAATGATAAGACAAACAAAAGTAGTATAAAAAGATTGTTGTTAGAAAAAACAATTAACCAAGAAAAAAAATTTAGTCTTCAGGGTCGTGTGAAACTCCGGAAGCCTTGTAAATCTCAGCAAAACTTGGCACAACGACGATGTAATCCTCGCCGAAACCTGCTATGTCCCCGCTTATTGCTTCACAAGTCTTCTTAAGCTTGTTAATCGCGCGCTTTAACTCAACCATGTCTTTCTCTCTTAACGGCCTAATATTAAGCAAGCAAATAGTGTTGCCTTCCCTCAGAATGTCCAGCACGTTCTTCACATCAGAGAAATCCTCAAGCACAAAAGGCCTCACTACGACTTTCGAAGAGCCCTGGAAGTCAGCGTCTGTGTTCAGCTCAACGTACTCGTCCTCTGCCTCAACCATGTCTTCCTCGTCATAACCCTTTTTCTTAAATCTTTTCAGTGAAAAGAAATTCATTACCATCATCCAACCCTCCATACCTAAAAACTTTTTTTACTAATATAAAACCTTTTTTTAAAGCCCACAGGCCTTTTTCTCTTAACAAAATCGAATTACGCTCACAAATATATAAAGGTTTCGATTATTCCTGTCGAGAGATGGCCTTAGCCATGTAAGGCCCTTCCAACTCATAACCCAGTTTTTTATAGTAACTCCTTACACCAACACCTGATATGACAAGCATTTTCTCTATGCCGTTTATAATGGCTATTTCTTCTGCCTTCCCCATTAATTTCCTTCCAAAACCTTTGTGCTGGGCGTTGCTTTCAGAGCTATTAATCCTTGCAGCCTCCCCGTAAACGTGAAGCTCCCTGATAATGCCTGTTCTGGACGTGAATTCTTTTCTTAATGACTTGCCCGGGATCCTCAGGCGAACGAATCCGAGCAGGGCATCGTTTTCATCCCTGAGACTTATAAAGTAGTCTTTTCCGTTGCTGGAATCATATTCTATTACCTCAAATCCAAGGCTTCCTTTTATCTCCGCTGTTCTTATCTCCCTAGCCCTTATATCCTCCGAAGAATAACCTTTGCTTTTTATAGCATCATCAACTAATTGCCTGAGGTTATTCTTATCCACGCCGCCCTCGGAGTGCTTCGTAGGGATATCTCTCTGGACACGCATAATCCTGCAGTACCGCGGCACGAAGCGAATTGCCTCGGATATGATATCTGCTGCTTCCTTTGTTGACAAAGGAGAATATTTTCCTTTCTTGTAATCAAGAAAGAGTTTTGTTCCAGGCATTACCATGGTAGGATAAATTTTAAGCATGTCCGGCCTGTAATCCGGGTTATCAAATAATTCTTTGAAACACCACATGTCTTGTTCTTTTGTTATGCCTGGCAATCCCGGCATCATGTGAAAGTTAAGCTTAAACCCAAGATCTTTCAACTCCTGAATGCTCTTCTTTGAATCCTCGAGGTCGTGCCCTCTATGAGTTTCTTTCAGAACGGAATCGAACAACGTCTGAATTCCCAGTTCTACCCTGGTACATCCCAACTCAAGCATTTTATCGCCATGGCTCTTAAAACCCCAGTCCGGCTTTGTCTCAATGGTAAGACCTATGCATCTTATCATGGACTCCTCGTTTTCTCTGTGTGCTTCTTTCAAAGAAGGCTTGTATTTTTCCCTGAGTGCAAAAAGCTTTTCCTTTACCTTCTTCGTTCTTTCCGCATCTGTTATACTCCCAGGCAAGATAAAAAAATCCTTGAACCTGGCCAAATCAAACTCTCCTTCTTCGTAGAACTCACGTGAGAAATCGTTCATTGCCTGGAATGCGTCCCTGACAAATTCTTCCTGGTACTCGTAAGCGTAGCTTGGAAAAGTACCGCCCATAATGATAAGCTCTACTTTGTCAGGGTTCTGCCCAATGGCTATGTATTGCTCTAACCTGTTCATAACCTGAAGGTATGCGTTGTAATCATTCCTTATTCCGCGCATCGTGGCAGGCTCATGGCCTGTGTAGGATTGAGGTACGTCTCCGAAGTAACTGCTCGGACCCCCAGGGCAGTAAGTGCATTTGCCGTGAGGGCAACGAAAGGGAGCGCTCATTATCGCCACTACTGCAACACCTGACCCCGTGCGCATTGGCTTTGTCTTAAGGTACTTTCTGAGGAAAGGAACGTCTTCCTTTTCCGCGTTAAGCAATACCTCTATATCTGTGGGAAGGCTTTTCATCGCGTGCTTCCTGGACAAGGCAATTTTTTCATTAGCAATTTCTTTCTTGGAAGGCTTGTTTTCCTTGATGAAACTTATAAGGTCTTCAAAGTACTCCGGAGTAAATTTTTTCGTTTGTGTTTCCACGTCTGTTTCTACGTACTTCGCAGTTGTACCAGCCATGCACCCACGGGTTTTTTGTTATTTTAAATAAGTTTGGGGTTGGAAAGGAATACTTTTATATAGCATGGGACTCACTGAAGGGTTTATGAGCCAGCCGACGGAAGAAGAACTTAAGAACATGAGCCCTGAGCAGATAGCGGAATTGCAAAAGCAGAACTGCCTTTTCTGCAAAATAGTCGCAGGGGAAGTGCCTTCGAAAAAGGTTTACGAGGATGAACACTTTCTGGGCGTACTTGATATCTATCCTGCTAACGAAGGGCATGTTCTTTTAATGCCTAAGAAACACTTACAAGTAATGCCCCAAATGCCAGGAGAACTTGTTGGGGCTTTCGCCGTTGCATGCAAGAAAGTATCTGAAAAACTAATAGGAGCTCTTCAAGCCCAGGGAACTTCTGTGTTCATCGCTAACGGCTTACACGCGGGGCAAAAAGCACCTCACTTCATGGCACACGTGATTCCGAGGAATGACGGAGACTCCGTCGGCCTTGCCCCTGGTATGAAAGAACTTTCCGAAAAAGACTTAGCAGAAGTAAAATCCAAGTTAACAGGAGGAGCCAATGCAAAGGAAACTCCTAGTAAAAAAGAGGGTGGAAAGAACGGGGAAAAAAGCAATGAGGGGAAAGCAGATCTTGATGCTGTATCAAAACTGTTTGGATGAAAATGGATGATCAGGTTATTATGAAGGACGAGGAAATCGCGGTCATCCTGCCTGCAAGGGGGTTTGTGAAAGGACATCTCATAATTGTTCCATTAAAAGAATATGTTATCCTGGAAGATGTACCTGACAATACCCTGATGAAAATGTTCCAGGCTGCGAATAAGCTGTCAGCAGCTTTATTTGAGACACTAGGATGCACAGGCACTAATATGCTCGTACAGAACGGGGCTCCCGCTGGCCAGTTCAACAAGCTTTTCTCGATAAACATCATACCCAGATATGAGAATGATGGATTAAAACTTGAATGGGAAACCAAACAGGCAGACGAAGAAACACTTAACAAAACAGTTTCATTATTCCAGGAACACGACAAAACTCTCAGGGAAAAAGAATACGTGGCGGAGCAAAAGAAAAAAACCGAGGAAAAACCAGATGAGGAAGAAGTGGAAGAGAACTATCTTTCCAAGTCAATAGAAAGGATTCCTTAGAACAAGTAATGGAACCAGTTACCAAAGAAAAAAGTTATAATATACGCCATCAGGAAGCTTGGCACGAAAGGAATTCCTTCTTTTACAACAACTTTCTTAATATTATTATCTTTCAACATTTTTATGTCATCATAAGAAACTCCTGTCTTCGGCGGACTGAATATTTTGTTGTTCTTCAGCCTTACTTCTTCAATCACCCAGTCACCTTCGGTAAGCTTTGAAACACTAACTTTTTTTGACATAGCTATTTGTTCCACAGCCCTAAGAATAATCGAAGCATGGAAAGCAATGAATATGAATAGAAGCCCTGTAATTATCAGAAATTTCACGAGGAAAGGAAGCCCTAATATGAAAATAAGCGGTACGACGATCAGCGTTATTACAATGAAAGTCTTCCTGAACAGCAAGGCCTGCCTAGACGTTCTCAGACTTGCTAATTCTTGCTTCACATCTTTAAACTTTTTCAGGCCTATCACCACAACCCATATTAGCCCATAAAACGCTCCTATAAGCAAGGAGTTTATAATGAACAAGAAGAAAAAAGGAATCCCTACGGCGAACTCCGATATAGAGAGCCCTGCCAGAGCTCCTATCCCCATTATCATCTTTGCATCACCGCCACCCCATTGCCCTGTGTAGAAAAGCAGCACCCCTATCAATACTCCGGCGAGAAAGCCAAGCAACGAACTGATAAAATAAGAGGCTGTTTCATGAAATAACGAAAGAAACAATCCTGATACCAGGCCAACGGCTATAAGGCCAAAATTAAGAGTGTCAGGAACCTCTCTTGTTTTAATGTCGGACAAAGACCCTATTATAAGGCCTGCCAGAACAACCAGGTGAACGAACATAGAAGTTGCTTTTGCATAAATATTTAAATAATTTGCCATAAACCCTGTTGTAATGGTTATACCTTCTATACTGAAAGGGCGTGACATGCCAAAACACCTTGCGGTCAACGCCAAGAGGATTAGGGAATGGAGCGAGAAAAAAGGAGAGGACTTAAAAGAGAGCATAAATAAGAGCTTTAACAAAATAAATGAATTCATAGACTTCCAGCTAAAAAAAGACATTCCTATACTAACATTTAACGTTTCAACTCAGACAGAAGAAGAAGTAGGAGGGCTTAACAAGTTCTTCAGAAACCTATCCAAAGACGAAAGGATTCATTCAAAGAAAGTAAGGGTTTACGTTATAGGGAACTGGTACAATATAGAGCCAGAACTTGCAGATACAATAAGGGACTTAATGGAAAAAACCAAAGATTACGATGCGTACTTCTTGTGCTTCTGCGTTAAATATGACGGACAGGAAGAAATACTTGCAAGCGTTAAACTACTTGCAAAGAAAGCTGCACTGGAAAAAATAAGCATTGACGACTTAAGCGTGGACATGCTAAAAGAAAACATTCCCACGAGCTACTTCATACCACCAGAGATAATAATAGAAACAGAAAAATCTTATAGTGGCTTGCTACAATGGGATTCTAAAGGAGCACTTATTTACTTCGCAGAAAAGATGTGGCTGGACTTTGAAAGAAAAGACTTAGAGAAAGCAATAGAATACCTTAACCAGGTAAAGAACACTTAAGCAATCTCATCAAAGTGCTTCTTCCGTTCTTTCAAGAATCCTTTCTTATTCAGACCGATTTTTTCTATCATGCTAGATGTTTGCTTACCTCCAAGGGTATAAGGCATTATCACGTACGTCGCTCCTGCTTCGTAAAGCTTCTTAGCCTCCCTCATATGGCCTGCCACTATTAAGGATATTGCGTCTGAATTCTTGTTTCTCAGGAAGCTCAGCAGTAAGAGGTTGTGATCCGTGTCTGGCACGGTGCTTATTACCATTTTTGCTTTTTCAACTTTTATCTCATCAAGCAATTCGAGGTCGTCAAGGTCTCCATACATATGATTTAGTTTTTTGGATTCCAACAAATTTGTTGTGTCAGGATTGTTATCTACTACCAAGAACTTTCTTTTCTTCTTCTCTAAGGATTTTATTATTTCCCTACCTATCCTGTGAGCTCCAAATAATATCACGTCGTATTCTTCTTTTGCAAAGGTTTTTTCGTTAACTTTTTTCTTTCTCTCAAAGAATGAGAGGTACGGTGAGATTAAAGGGTATATTTTGTTAGAGTACATTATCATGTAAGTTGAACCTGCTATTGTTATTATACCTATGAAGGTTACAAGGGAAACTATTTCTGCGGATAAATGCCCGACTGACAATCCAAGAGCTATAAGTATCAGGGAGAACTCGCTTATCTGTGCAACGGTCAGGCCCGCCATGAAGCCATTTCTCTTCGTATATCCAAGAGCGCCCATGAGGATTATTACGATTAACGGGTTTCCTATCAGGATGAAAACAGAGAATATTATTACTGGCAAGATGAACTCGGTTATGTTGGTGAACACGAGTTGGCTTCCGAGCACTACGAAGAACATTAATATGAAGAAATCCCTTAACGGCTTAAGCTTGGAAGAAATCTCAAAGCGGTACGGAGACATGGATAAAGCCATACCTGCAAGCAAAGCACCTACTTCTATTGAAAAACCCATTAAGAGGAATGAAGAGGCAACGATAAGACACCATGCGATTGAGAAGAACAAAAGGAATTCCTGTGACTTCGCAATGCCGTGTGTGATCCTGGGAAGCAAAAGCTTTCCCACTAAGTATAAAATAATTAACAGACTTATTCCTTTTATCAGGGCTTCAGTCATAACAATTAGCGGGTCTCCGCCTATGGACAAGGAAGATATTACTATAAGTATGAGGACAGCGACCAAGTCCTGGACTATGAGAAATCCTATGGCTATGCGCCCGTAAAGCGTGTCCATGTCTTTCTTATCAGATAACAGCTTCATTATGATTATCGTGCTGCTGAAAGTTAATGCTATTGCAATATAAACCGATGTTATTACGTCGAAACCCAGAAGCCTTGAGATAAGGAAACCTATAACTGATGTGAACAAGACCTGGCCGAGGCCTGTAATCAAAGATATTTTTCCAACGTCCCTGATAGAGTTAGGGTTTAGGTGCAGTCCTACGAGGAATAACAATAAGGCAACTCCTATCTCCGCAAATGTCTCGAATTCGTGTATTGAGCGGATTATATGCAGAAGGTACGGGCTTACAAGAATACCAGTAGCTATGTATCCGATGATTAAAGGCTGATTTAACAGCCTCATAACGCCTGCAACGACAACTGCTACTAACAGAACGAGAGTTATTTCAACAAAAACATTTCCTGTCAGCAATTATTTCTCACCTTTGTAAACCCTGAAGCCTCCTTGTCTTGCAAGCTCTTCAGCGTTGCCGAAGACCTCCAGGATTTTTTCTTTTAACGCTTTTCCTCCTTTGTTATGCCTTGCAACAAGTTGAAGCGAGCCGTTTTTTTCAAGGTACTCGTATGCTTCTTCTATTAGCCTAAAACAAACATCTTTGCCGGCACTCATAGGCGGGTTGCTTAGGATAACGCTGAACTCTTCTTTTATATTCTCGAAAAGGAATGATTTAATAACTTTTCCTTTTAAGCCATGGAGTTCGAGGTTCTTCTTTGTTAACAGCAATGCTCTTTCGTTAACATCGCTGAAAAATATTTTTAGATCAGGGTTCTTTTTTAGCAAAGAAATACCTATCACTCCGTAACCACAGCCGAGGTCAAGGACTTTTCCTTGTTCCGGGAGGGATGCATGTTCTATCAATAGTTTTGAAGCAGAATCAATATGCTCCTTCGAGAACAAACCGCTAGCAGTGTATAGTTCAAAGGAATCATTGTTCACATTAATTGTTTTCTTTTCTGGCTTAAGCGCTGAGCTTTGCTTTTCAGAATAATAATGCTCCATTTTCACTTCATAATACCAAGGTTTTTGTAAACGAATAAGCTTGCAAGATTCACCGCGTCACGAGGGGTTTCAGCGTAAAGCGCAGCGCAAAAATCCTCCTGCATGCCAATCGAGTTGTTCCCGTTAAGCTTAACGTTCAAGATAAAAACTTCGCTTGAAGCATTAGCACAATTAGCAATCGGGAGATCATCATGGCCTTGTATTGGCTCTGAGTAAGCCGCGTTAGTACGCATCCCGAATACCTGGCTTGTTACCTTAGCTACTTCAACGGAAGCCATAGCACCAGCTGTCTGATTCGCGTACTCAGGATCTAATGCTATAATGACTTCCCCGCCGTTCTGATGAACCCTTGCAAGGTAACTGTTAACCCTTGGATCATACCCGTAATGCTCTAAATCTGAAGGGTGGTTGTAAAAGAAAAAATTTCTTTCCCCGTACCACGCCTGTAAAGGTATTTTCCAGAACCCATCAGGGCTTCTTTCAAACATGTAACCGTTGTACTCATATGAAGGCTCAACAGGAAGCCCGGCGAGAGATGCATAAGCAGCATACAAAACAAGCAATGCCACTATGAATATAAGAATTTTTATGAGAGCCTTATTCGTAATAAAAGGCTTTTTCTTCATTCTAGAACTTGTCTTCTTAGAAACCTTTTTTTTCATTGTAGTACACCATGGGATAACAATATCAAGTAATCCCTCAGCATTATAATCTCCTGGCCTTCAGCGTTAAGATTAAAACAATAATCAAAGCCATCAATAACCGAAATAGAATCCTCTCCCAGGACAGGATCTCCTAATACTACCACAGGCATATCACTTGAAGCATCAGAGCAATTAATCAAGTCATAATCCATGAATACATCTTCCTCGGTTTGCCCACGGACAACGTTCTTATTGGAAAAAGCCTGTAGGTCCCTTACCAATAATTCATGAAAAGCCTGATCAAGATCGCCCTGGCCTGCAGCAGAAGCCGGCTTGGACGAAAACGCAATAGCACTTGCACCTCCAAGAACACCACGGATTTCAGGATTAACAGACACCCTGTTAGATGTATCCCTGGGATCCGTGTAAAACCCTATTTCCTGGCCCTGGATGTCAGTAAATAATAAAACGCCGCCCTGCACCTGGCGTGCCTCGAATTCATAACCTCCGAATTCTATCACATTCCTGGGAACAAAGCCCTGGTTCATAACCGCGAAAGCGAAAACGCTGAAAACCATAAGCCCGGCTAAGACGGAACCCATTAACAGGTTCCTGCGCTTCCTCTTCCTCTCCGCTCTCTCCCTTCTTGAAAGTCTCATAGAGCCGTGTAAAAAACAGGGTTTTAAATACTTTTTCAATACTTCAAGCGTAATTAACCATAACTTATAAATAGGGCTTTCCTTTCTTGTAAATGATATGTTGCCTGATAAGGAAGTTAAAAAGAAATTCAAAGCCGTTGCGAGCAAGGAACCCGACAAGTACTACGCGACCAGGGTTCTTAAGTCAAAGGGCTTTGAAAGAAAGAAATGCACGTGCAATACTTATTTCTGGACTGCGCAGCCTTCAAGAAAGGTTTGCGGTGACCCTGCGTGCAGCGGCGGATTCACTTTTTTGAAAGAGAAGCCTGCGAAGAACAAGATGGATTACGTCCAGGCATGGAAGGCTTTCAGCAAGATGTTCAAGGAAAAAGGCTATACTCCAATCCCGAGATACTCTGTTGTTGCAAGGTGGAGGGATGACACGGATTTCGTTCAGGCAAGCATCTATGATTTCCAGCCATACGTTGTGAACGGAGAGATAGACCCTCCTGCCAATCCATTAGTGGTGCCGCAGTTCTGCCTTAGGTTTAACGACGTGGACAACGTAGGGGTTACAATGGCGCATAACACAGGCTTCGTGATGATCGGCCAGCATGCTTTTAACACGAAGGATGAATGGGACCAGGACAAGTACTTCACGGATTTACTGGAGTGGTTCACGGATGGAATGGGCATTTCAAAGGAAGACCTCGTGCTGCACGAAGATGCGTGGGCTGGAGGGGGTAATTTTGGGCCTTGCATGGAGTTCTTCAGCCACGGCGTAGAACTTGCAAACCAGGTTTACATGTTATACGAGCAGACAGAGGAAGTAGATAAAGAGCTTAAGCTTAAAGTCCTTGACATGGGAATGGGGCATGAGAGGATTGCGTGGTTCACCCAGGGCAAGGGGACTATGTATGACGCAGCTTTTCCGAGCGTGGTCAAAAAGCTGATTGAGAGGACCAAGGTTGATTACGATGAAGGTTTCATTGAAAAGTTCATACCATTTGCTTCTTACCTGAACCTTGATGAGTCAGAAGATATTGATGCTTCATGGAAGAGGGTTGCCAGTGAACTCGGGTTGAGTGCTGGTGAGCTTAAAGAAAAGTTGTTGCCTGTCAGCGCGATGTACTCCGTAGCGGAGCATTCCCGGAGTTTACTGGTTGCGCTTAGCGACGGAGCCCTGCCGAGCAATGTTAAAGGAGGTTATAATCTGAGAGTAATCCTGAGGAGGGCTTTGCAGTTTATTGATAAGTATTCATGGGATATAGATTTGGCTGATGTTTGCGAGTGGCACGCTGAGTACCTGAAACCGGTTTTCCCTGAATTATCAGAGAACCTCGGGCATGTAAGGAAGATATTGGGAGTGGAAAAGAAGAAGTACGAGGAGAGCAGGGAGAGAAGCAGGAAGCTCGTTGATAAACTTGTCGGGAAAGGCAGCGTGGGAACGGACAAGTTGGTTGAGCTTTATGACAGCCACGGGGTAAGCCCTGAGTTCGTTAAGAAAATCGGGGAATCCAAAGGCGTTAAGATAAGCGTCCCGGATAATTTCTATGCGTTGGTAAGCGAGAGGCATGAAGCAAAAGATACTGATACAAAGACAGGGAAACAGGAAAAAGTTGACATGGGAGACTTGCCTGGGACGAAGGCGTTGTACTTCGACCATTACGACTTGGTTTTGTTCAAGGCAAATGTGTTAAAGATAAAAAAGAAAGACAAAGAACACTCATACGTGGTACTCGACCAAACCGCGTTTTACCCGACGAGCGGAGGCCAGGTGCATGACAAGGGAAAAATAGGTGGATGCGAAGTCGTTGATGTCTTCAAGCAAGGCAATCTTGTAATACATGAAGTAAGAAATGTTTCTTTTAAGGAAACAGATAAGGTTGAGTGCAGGATAGATTTTGACAGGAGGATGCAATTAGCACAACACCATACAGCAACGCACATACTCACGGGCTCTTCAAAGCGAGTCTTAGGAAACCATGTGTGGCAAGCAGGGGCTGCCAAGACAATGGAAAAGTCAAGGCTTGACATCACTCATTACGACCAATTATCAGATGAAGAAGTTAAAAAAATTGAGGATTTAGCGAACAGGGTTGTAATGGACAATATCCCTGTGTACAAGTCTTTCATGAAAAGAAATGTTGCAGAGGCAAAGTACGGAGTCAGGATATACCAAGGAGGTGCTGTTCCTGGCAGGAATCTAAGGATTGTAAACATAGAAGGATTTGACGTTGAAGCATGCGGGGGAACCCATCTTGATATAACAGGGGATGTGGGAAGCATCAAGATTATTAAGACGAGCAAGATACAAGACGGAGTTGTTCGCCTGGAATTCGTAGCAGGGCCTGCGGCCGAAAAGTTCTTCGAAGAAGAAAGAAAGATAATAAGGGAAGCAAGAGACTTACTAGAATGCAAAGACAAGCAAATACCTGGCAGGGCTGCAGAGTTATTTGAAAAGTGGAAAAAAGCAAGAAAGGGCAAACTCGAAAGTTTTAGTTTTGAATCAGAAGAAGAATACGAAGGAGATATTGTTAAGAGAACCTCTGAATTGCTAAGAACTCAGCCTTCTTATATTATCAGCACTATAAAAAGATTCAAGGATGATATAAAGAAAAAACTTGGCTAATTCTTCTTTGTGTTAAGGGTAAACCATCCAAGGCAGAGCAGCAGAACGCTTACTATCATCATCGCAGCGCTCTTCGGCAGGACGGTGTTTTCCACAAGGAAAAAATAAAGTCCTATAAACGCCATAATTATCCCTGATATAACAAGGGAGAAACTAAGAGTCCTCGCCATCACTATCTTCGTGGATTGGTCAATTTTTTTCTTTGTCTCCTCAAGGGTTTCCTCAACTGCCTTGTCAACCGCAGGACTCAATAGTATTTTCTTAAAGGAATTCGCTGTTGCCCTCGCCGTCTTCCTGATAAGGCTTTCTTCTTCGGATTTCTTCATAAAAAATATCTTTGTATCTTTGTTTTATATATTTTTGGGTTTAGCAATGTTTATATATGGATGCGTTACCCGGATTTTTTACAGCAATAAAAATATTTGGTGCAGAAATTGAACAGCATAGATGAATTAGTAGAAGAGGTGCCATGCCCTTCCTGCGGTGAAGTGCACAGGGATGGATGGGGATTAGAGTTTGACAGGTTTATGTGCTATATCCGGAAGGACTGCGATGCGTGCGGGTACTTGTTGTTTTCCAAGCTTGACTTCATGACGCATTAAACGCTTCGCAGCGCTGCTATGAACGCGGCGAAGGCAAGTAAGAAGGATATAACTGAGAAAATACTTATTCCTTGCACTAGCGGAGGATAACTTATCATCAGGAATCCTGCTATTAACAGCACTAAACCTATGCCAAGCGTTAGGAATCCACGTGTAAACCTGTAAAGCTGCTTTTCTATAAGGGTTATCTCAGACGATATTTTCTTAACGTACACGTCTTGCTCTTTCCTGTCCTGAAAGTACTGGTTTACCTTGCCAGGAAAGGTTTCTGCCAATTCCTTGAACTCCCATAGCTTCCTTGAAGCCTTGCTTTTTGCTTCTTCCAAGGCGTACTCCCTTAAAGCAAGCCTTTCTATGAATGGCTTGCTGGTTTCCACGAAATTAAAATCAGGGTATATGTTCCTGCACACGCTTTCCAGGGTTACTATTGCTTTGCCGAGCAAGACGTATTCCCTTGGGACTTTCATATTGTGCTTCCTGGCGACTTTTATGGTCTGGATGAAAAGCCTTGGAAGGTTTATTTCTTTTAATGAAACCGAGTAATAAGGGCTAAGGAGTTCTCTCA
>PWLK01000027.1 GCA_003560545.1 Candidatus Woesearchaeota archaeon
ACTCTAAGAGGAATAAAGAGAGAACATCCCTATTCCTAGCACCAATAGCCTTCATAACACCAATATCACGAGTACGCTCCATAACACTCATATACATCGTATTAGCAATACCCACACCACCAACAACCAGGCTGATGGCTGCGATGCCAACAACTACAGCTGTAACCACGTTTAAAACAGTGCTGAAAGTATCAAGAAGCTGCTGAGGTGTTGTAACACTAAAAGTTTCCTGGCCTTCCCTGTCACCTCTGTGGCGCCTTAAATCGCTCCTAATCCTCTGGGCAACATCATCTATTTCGTTAACATTTTCTGCTTTTGCAAAAATCGTAGCATAATTCCTTTCGTTACCAGTCACTTCCCTTAGGACTTCTTCATTAACAACCATGCTGCCATCCGTCTGGAAAGAGCCAGTCCTCTCCATTACACCTATAACTGTGAATTCCTGGTCTCCAATTATAATCCTGTCACGCACATCCAGCCTTGTATTTCCAAGAACAGGGCGATCATAGTAATTGTAACCAATTAATACGCTGTACCGGTCGTTGCTCCTAAGCATCCTACCATACTGGACTTCGTAATCATTTGTCTCGATAATATAATTCCGTTCATCTGTATCCCTTGGAAGGCTACCTACGAATTCAAAAGATAACTCTTCGTTAACCTCCACCATCACAGGCTCTATAAGGAAGCCTGTTGCAAGATCCACACCGCGGACACGTCTTACCACGTCCAAATCAGCTTCTGTTAATGGCGATGCAGTAGAAGTACCAGGCGGGCCGAATCCAAGGCTTCTGGCCTGCACGCTAATCCTTTCAACGCCCAACAACTGAAATTGTTGTGAGACTGCTTGTTCAAGGCCTTGGCTAAGGCTGATAAGGCTAACGACTGCGGCTATGCCTATTATTATACCTACCATGGTAAGCCAGCTTCTCAGCCCTCGCCTTTTCAGGCTCTGCGTCGATATCTTAAGGTATTCTCCAAGCATTTTAAACTCCTGCCAACACTAAAAAAAAGGGTTTAAAAGAAAAAAGTTAGTCTTCCCTGTGCTTCTTCTTTTTCTTCTTATAATACCATATTCCTATGATTACAAGAACCACGAGGATTAACAGTACCAAGCCTGTTCCCCCGTTTCCATCCTGGTTCTCCCTCGGCATGAATTCAACGTTGAAAGTCTCTGTTTGCGGGTTGTTCAGGGCATCCTTGTATTCAAGGGTTACAGGGAATGTTACCATGTCAGGATTTGAAGCTTTAACCCTGTACCTAACGGTTTGGTAATCATCGCTGAAAATGTTCCCTATGTAAACGCTTTCTGACGGGGATAAGAGTTCGAAGTCATCGCTTTCGCCCAGCCTCACGGTTAGAAGCTTTAAGTCTGATAGGCCTTTGTTGACAATGCTGAAGACTACTTCTCCGGTAAGCCTGTCCTTGTTAAGCTCTGTGTTATCTATAAGGACTTCGAGATCTGGCTCTGAGTTTATCATTACACCCACCATTGTTGTCTGGTTGATGAACCTCCCTGCGTCCGTGGTGTACATTAAGTGTACTGGCAACTTATGTATGCCTGCTTCTGCGTCAGGGTAAGCGTTCAGGGTGAATGTGAACTCAGAGGTTTGCCCTGGGCTGATCCTGCTCACAGATTTCTGGTTGGTTGAACCCGAAGGAACTATGGGGATGTCTGCAAGTATTGTGTTACCTGCAATTATAGGGTTCAGGCCAAGTGCCACGGTTACATCTCTCAGGCTTTCCCCTGTCGCAAGGTTTTTCAAGGAAAGGGTTAAGTCAGACGCTCCGCCTGGGACTAGGCTTTCAGGCTCTAGGCGTACGTTGCTTACTGAGAGGATCGCCTGAGAGGTCTGCACTTGCACAGGTATCCTCGTCGTTGATTCTACGCCTGGCATGTTTCCAATCCTGTAATTGAAGTGAAGGTTATTCCTTCCTTCAGGGGCGTCGCTTTCAACCATTACCCTGTACCTCAAGGTGTAGTCTTTCTGTGTTCCAAGAACAGGTATTTCTTTTATCCTGTCCCTTTCTGATACGAGGCGGAACGGGAAAGAATCCACGAATTCTATTTCTATGTTCCTCGCATCGCTTTGCCCGATGTTCTGCACGTTAATCCATACTTCTACGATTCTTCCTGGCTCTGCAGGCATAGGGTCTTGTGTTGACACCGAATACCTTAACACAGGGTTTTCCTGGGCGGCTGCGCCTGCCACTAATAACAGGAGCATTGCTGTTGCCGCGATTATAATCTTGCTTTTCATTTTCTTTTTCCTCCTCTTAATTTTCGTTTAAGTACTTGGATGTGTCTTCATCCAATGATTTTACTATCATTCCGTCTTTTATGTATATCAGGCGGTTGGCTTGCTTGGCTACTCTTTCATCGTGTGTTACCATGACTATGGTTGTTCCTTTTTCCTTGTGCAGCTTTTTCAGGAAGTCAAGGACGGTTTCCCCTGACTTGCTGTCAAGGTTTCCTGTGGGCTCGTCTGCGAGTATTACTTCGGGGTCTCCTGCTAGTGCTCTTGCTATTGCCACTCTTTGCTGCTGGCCCCCGCTTAGCTGTGTTGGCCTGTTCTGGTACTTGTCTGACAGGCCTACCAGGGAGAGGTAGTTTTCTGCTAGTTTCTCCCTTTTTGTTCCTGAGTATCCCTGGAATGTAAGGGGGAGCATCACGTTTTCCTTTGCGGTCAATGAGTTTATGAGGTTGAATTGCTGGAATATGAATCCTATAGTCCTACCGCGGATTTGTGCGAGGCCTGACTCAGTCATTTTTGCTATATTTTTCCCGTTCAGGTGCACTACGCCTCTGCTTGGCACGTCCAGGCATCCTATCATGTTCATCAGCGTGCTTTTTCCTGAGCCGCTGGGGCCCATTACGGCGAGAAATTCTCCTCTTCTCACTTTGAGTGTTGCTCCTCTTAATGCGTGGAATTTGACGTCGCCCATCTTATATGTTTTCCATACGCCGTCTAATTCTATTACGTGGCCGTTTGGAGCTTGGTTTTTCACGGATTTCTTTTTTGCAGTCTTTGTTTTTTGCATTTTCAGGCACCTATGTTCATATTTGTTGGAGTTTCTTTGTTGTTTCGTTTAGTATTTTCTTTATTTTTGCTTTGTTCTTTTTTACTTTGTTTTCTTTTATTAGGCGGAACATTTCTTTTTTGAGGGCGTTTGTCTCTTTTTGCACTTCTATGAATGAGACGTTTCCTTTTTTTACTTCTTCTACTAGTTCCATTTCCGAGTCTATAGGTATTCCGTATATGGAGTTAAGCATCCTGTACGTGTTTTCCAGTGATTCTATCATGAATTGCTTTTCCTCGGATTTCTTTTTCAGCTCTTGTTTTCCGCAGGGCGTTGTTCTATTATGCCTTCTTTTGCTAATTGGTCCAGGGCAGGGTAGATTGAGCCGTAGCTTGGCTTCCATCCTAGTTCTTCCTGTATTTCTGCGGCTAGCTCTGTACCAGACATAGGCTTTTTGCTTAGCATGTTTATCATGATTGTTTTTAGTTGGCCTCTCATCATTTTTCTTCACGTTTTTATCGGAATCGATATCGATAACGATAAATGGGAATGAAAGGTTGTTTAAATACTTTTCGGTTCCGATATCGAAAACGATAAAACTCCTTAGTGGTAAACGAAAAGCATAAAAACACATAAGAAAAAAAACACGTATATGATAAAAGAAATCACAATCCAGACAAAGAAAAGAAACGAAATAATAGACGTAACAAAACACGTGGAAGAAGCAGCCCGAAACATAGAAAACGGCATTATAACGGCTTATGTTCCGCACACCACAGCAGGCATCACGATAAACGAAAACGCGGACCCAACCGTAAAAGAAGACATGCTCAGAAAACTAAGCGAACTAATACCAGAAAAAGATGATTATAAGCACGCAGAAGGAAACAGCGACTCACATTTGAAAGCAACACTAACAGGAAACAGCACAACAATCATCGTAAAAAACGGAAAGCCCTTACTGGGAACCTGGCAGGGAATAATGTTCTGCGAATACGACGGACCAAGAACAAGAAAACTAATAATACACGTAAAAAAATGAAAGAACACCACTTCATAAAATCACTGGAACACGCATACAAAAAATACAAATACAGAATCCTCCTCGCAATAGGATTCATAATAGGAATATCCCTGGTAGCACTAGTAATAGGAAGATCATTTGCATTCGGCGAAACAACAAGCCTAACAGCATTCATAATTATACACTTCGCAGGATACCTATTCTTCATACTATCCGCAGTAGAACTACTATTCATACACATGGTAATATCCGGATACAACCCCTACCTGCTAATATTCCTAGCACTAGCAACCGCGATACCCGCACAAGCCATAGACTACCACATCGGAAAACTCGCAAGCGACAAAGTCATCCGCGACATAATAGGAGAAAAAAGATACGAAAAATCCAGGGGAAGAATAGAAAAATACGGGAACCCCGCACTATTCATATTCAACGTATTCCCACTATCCTCCCCTATACTCATACTAGTCGCAGGAATGCTAAAATACGACTACAAAAAAGTCCTACTATACTCAATAACAGGACTCACAATAAAATACTCAGTCATAGTACTAGCACTCACATACATATTCTAAAAAAATGAAGGCTCACGCAAAGAAAACATACGAATTCGCAAAAAAACACGTGTTAGGATTAGTAATATTTGGAGCACTCCTCCTAGGAACCATATCTGCAGGTATCACAATAGGAAGGGCGTTCCTGACAGGCACAGACATCCTCCTTGGACAATTCGTATTATTCCACTTCGCAGCATACATATTCTTCATAATATCATCAGCGGAAATGTTCTACATAAAAGCAATCCTATCAGGGCACCCCGCTATAATTGTTTATGGGCTCGCATTGCTAACAGCGATAACGGCGCAAGCAATAAATTATTTAATAGGATTTTTCTTCAGTGAAAAAAATAATAAAATACACAGTAGGGGAGAAAAGATTGGAAAAAGCAAGGAAAAAAATTGAGAGGTACGGAAACCCTGTAATAATCATCTTCAACTTATTCCCATTATCCTCGCCATTATTGTCATTTGCCGCAGGCATGATCAAGTATACATACTGGAAACTACTATTGTTCTCACTGGTAGGTCTCTCAATAAAATACGCAGTGCTAACCCTGATATTTTACTAGAAAAAAAGATGCAAAAGAAAAACAAAAATTATGGGAAACTTGTTTACCTTATACCACTAGCATGGATAACCGGCGGAATAATCTACGCAAGGTCCATTGAAGGATTCGCCGCAATAGGAATAGGGATACTGTTCCTCGTAAGCGGAATAAGCATGCTCTCAGGAATATTTACTTGGAGAATGACAGGAAAATGGTATTACGGCATAGCAGGATTCATAGCCATAAACATACTACTATTTCTACTTTTACGCTATGCTTGAATAGAAACCGAAACAATTAATAATCCTAAAAAAAAATGTTGTGCTCCCCTATGATAATCAAAAAAGCAACGTTAAAAGACAAAGAGAATCTGGTAAAAACAGTGGAAGAACTAATAGAAGAAGACAAAAACCTCGACCACTTCTCCCCACACTACAAAGACCCAAAATACTACGAAGAACAATACATAAAAAACGAGAAATACGACGTAATAACACTAGAAGAAAAACAAACAATAACAGGATACATCATCGGAAAAAAGAAAACCAACAACATATACACAATAGAAATGCACTACGTAATACCAAGAAAAAGAGGACAAGGAATAGCCAAAAAACTAAAAAAAGCCCTGGAAGAACACGCCAGAAACCAAGGATTCAAACTAATCACAAGCTACGCCTCAATAGACAACCACGCAAGCATAAAACTAAACGAACACACCAATTACAAACAAGAAACAATAGGAAACTACGTATACTTCAAAAAAGAACTATGAAGCCCCTGGGGAGATTTGAACTCCCGACCTGCAGATCTCTGGCCAAACACATCGGCTACAAGTAACGACCCAAAAAAAACAAGTCTTTTTGGACTGCCGCAATAGCCGCTATGCTACAGGGGC
>PWLK01000025.1 GCA_003560545.1 Candidatus Woesearchaeota archaeon
GCTACTCTCACCCTGTCCTGCTCTAATACAACATCGTATTTTTTGGTGAGTGTCTTGTCTAGGTAGTTTATGGTTATGGTCATCTCATAGTTTCCTATGCCTAGGCCTGTTGTATCCCAGTATGCGTTTAGGATGGCTCTTCCGAGGCCTTCTATGTTCGTGGATGCTGTCCTAGTTCTTTCCAGGACGTCGTCTTCCTCGCTGAATTCCACGTCCGCGTAAACACCTCTTATCGTATCCCCCCAGTTGCTTGATACTAATATGTTAAAACCAGCTACGCCTCCAAGCCTGAATTCAGTGGTGGAAATGCTGTCAATGCTTATCTCAGGGCTTCCCACCGTGAAAGATTTTTCATCCGTGCTAGTCCTGTCATCGTAGATCACCGTGGCCCTGGCAAAATACCTCCCGTTAGGAAGGTCTTCGTTGAAAGAAAGCGCGAAATTAACCTTTTGCCCTGCAGGAATAGTCCTTCTTTCTCCTACCAAAGTAGATACTTTTTCTTGTCCGGGCGTGTAAATATCGATAACAGGAGTGACTCCTATTGCGTTCCTGGAGCCTTTGTTCTCTGTTTGTACTATGAAATTACCTGATTTTCCTCTTTCTATGTTGGGAGCGAAAAGATTGGTTTCTATGAAAGCGCCTTCGTAAGGCTTGGACACGGTTAGCCTGAAGTTCAACCCTAGGCGGGCGCTTACCTCTTCACCCCTCCTGCCATCCTGTACAAGTCTTATATTCGTAACTTGCTCGCCTTCACCTATGTCAACACCACTTGGTATGTCAACCACTACTGTTATGACCTCGCTGTCCTTGTCGTTTGTAAAGCTCACAGAGTCCTTGCTTAAGCTTACGTATTCTTCCAGGTCTCCTTCAACTTCAAGCGTCGCGGAGAACTCCTGGTTGTTCATATTAACAATCCTTAACGAGAACTCCTCCCTGCCCGTTTCAAGAATTAAATCCTTAGAAGACGGAGCAATGCCAAGAGCCATAGCTGACGGGATGAGAAGCACTACTAGTATTAAGATTAAAACAGGCTTACCCACCAGCCTCACCCCAGACAAAGTCAATAGTAGCATTCTTAGTACCTGGAGGCTCCTGGAAAGGAATCTGCACGCCTATATCCACTGAAACATTAACATCTTCCCCGGTGTAATTCAGGCTTCTCACAAGGAAAGGAATGCTCTCATTAACAAAAACCCAGTCAGTAACCGAGCCCGGAACATCGAAACCAGGACCTTCCCTTGCCCTGATAACCCAGTGCTCCGTGCCAAGACCCTCAGAAACCCATAAGCTGCTCTGAGCTTCCGTACTAGTAATATCCGCTTCCACGTTACCAATATTCCTGAAAACAAAAGGACCAGGTACACCATCAGTGGTATTAACAGATTGCCCTGGGTCTAACAAGCCAAAAGAAACAGTATCTTCAACCATGTCAATAGCCAGCAAAGTCACCAGCGTAAAATTAGACACGTTGCTCCACTCCCCGTGGTCCTCCCCGTCAAACGCCCTTACACGCCAGTAATACGTGTCGAAATCCATGTCTTCCTGATCCCATGAAAACTCGTTAGAAGCTATACCAGTGATATCCCTCCAAGGATCACTGAAATTATTTTCCCCTGGGTTCAACTGGAACTCATACGTCAACTCATCATCATCAGGATCAGTGGCTTCAGTCCAGTTAAAAGTAGGAGTCCTATTATAAAACGTGTCATCCCCATCCTCAGGATATAACAATGTAACTTGGCTCGGAGGCGTGTTCTCAATAACCACTTCAGTGCTGTTCATCCACGAAGTATTAGTTCCCCCGGAACTTGCCAGGCAGCTTAAAACCCACGTTTCATGCTTAACGGTGTCCTCGCTGTCAACGGTGTCAACGTGTACCTCTGAACCCGAAGCAAACTGTCCGGTGGACCCCTCAGAATGCAATGTTCCGTTCAAATACCACCTATAATAATAATTTATATCTACGCCTCCAGTACCATTACAATATCCTTCCAAGTTGTTAGTTGTATAAACATCTTCATCAGGTTCAATCCTGCTACTCACCATACCGACTACGCATTCAGAGTCTTTTCCCCCATCAGTTATACTCCAATTATACGTTCCTATCAATACATCGTCCCTGGCACTCTCACCAAAGCAGTACTGGCTGCTCCCCCCGTGGAAGTCCATATCGCTTTGCAGTCCGGCTAGCTCCGACCATCCTATTAGTAGCGAGTCATAGTTTTCTGTTGAAAGCGTCGCTCCCAAGAACATGTCTCTTAGTCCATCGCTTGAGCCATCTGTCACACTTGTGATATTCCAGTTTCCTAGGTCTTGGTCGAAGCTATTAGCGTTTCTGAACATCCTGTACATATTGGTTACATTGCTTACATCCCATTCTCCGATTGGCCTGTTGAATGATGACGCTCCTTCGAACATACTTGCCATGTTGTTTACTTGGCTTGTGTTCCAGTCGCCGATTGGTTGATCGAAATCGCTTGCACCGCTGAACATATTTTCCATGTTTGTTACTTGGCTTGTATCCCACTCACTTATGTCTTGGTTGAAGTTGTTTGCTATCCAGAACATACTTGCCATGTTGTTTACTTGGCTTGTGTTCCAGTCGCCGATTGGTTGGTTGAACTCATTTGCATCGAAGAACATAAATTCCATGTTGTTTACTTGGCTTGTGTCCCATCCTCCTATTGGTTGATCGAAATCGCTTGCACCTAGAAACATCCGTTCCATGTTTGTTACGTTTGATGTATCCCAATCGCCAATTGATTGGTTGAAAGGAGTTCTAGCAAACATCCAATCCATCCGCAACACCTTACTCGTGTCCCATTCTCCGATTGGTTGGTTGAATGATGAAGCATCCTGAAACATTTGAGGCATTTGTGTTACTTGGCTTGTGTTCCAGTTTTCGATTGATTGATTGAATGCAGATGCATATCTGAACATTCGTGCCATGTCTGTTACTTGGCTTGTGTTCCAGTCGCCGATTGGTTGGTTGAACTCATTTGCATCGCCGAACATATTTTCCATGGTGTCTACTTGGCTTGTATCCCACTCACTTATGTCTTGGTTGAAGTTGCCTGCTCCTCGGAACATAGACTGCATGGTTGTCACACTTGATGTGTCCCATTCATTCATGCTTGGCACGGTGCTTATCCCGCTGTCCCTGAACGCGCTAGCCATGTTTATTGTTCCTGTTAGGTCTAGGATGTCTGTTGCGGTTATGTTCAGGTTTTCTGTGCCGTAGAAGTAGCCTCCGGTGTTGCCTAGTCTTAGGTCTCCCCATTGGCTTATCTCAACGATTTTTAGGCGGTCTCCTTCGTTGTTGAATCTCCATCCTTGTATTGTTCCTCTTATGGTTATGTTGTATACTCCTGGGGAGTCGTATGTGTGCGTGGTTTCCGCTTGGTCCCACGAGGTGATTGCGTCTTCATTCCCGTCTCCCCAGTCTACTACGAAGTCATACGTTCCACTTGCTACGAGTGGAAGGCTTACCTGGTCGTCGTTGCTAGAGCCACCATTTGTTAGGGTTGTGTCCCATGTGGATATGAAGTGTGTTCCGGTTATATGCAGGGTTCTCGTCTCTGTCTGGTTTGTTTGTTCTGCTATGTCTTCGGCGTACCCGTAGTAATTATAGCTTCCTAGTTGTAATCCTGTTTGGTTGCTTTCGAACTGCCAGTTTTCTTCGTCGTACTTGTAAAGATTAGAACGATATAATTGATTTACCTCTTCCTCTGACAGTGAGCGGTTCCAAATTCTTAATTCATCAAGTTTTCCAATAAAAGGGTAAGTACTACCTCCATTAGCAATATTGCTTATTTCAACAGGTGTTTCTATACTTCCTCCCCAGTCAATATTATCAAAGAATATTCCATTTATGTAGATGTCTACACCATCTTGGAATCCTCGGTTTACGTAGAAAACATGGTTCCATTCAGAATTAAACAATCCTTCATAATTGGCTGAACCAGTAGTATATGTTCCATCATCATCTCTTATCCTGATAATATAGTTTCCATTTGTTTTTAGTGTAAAACCTCTAGATCCTCCTCTTGATAGATAAAACAAATAACTTTCTTCAGTATTAGTCCAATCCATCCAGTTTCCAATACTCCAATATTCATCTTTTTCTAAATATATAGGATTTATTTCTACTCTTCCACTTCCGTCGAATTCTAAGGCGTTGTTATGTTTTCCTTCGCTTGTCCATGTGGCTCCGGTTATGGTTCCGTGGTTTTCATAAATGCTAGCGTCATAAGCAAATGTTTCGTTTTCCCCGAGTTCGCTTCTGTTGTCGAAGTTCATCATTAAAACAAGGGAATCATCATAGAGAGTATAATTTGTGTTATTCCAGTTAAAGGTGAATGTGTCCAGGCCAGTGGTGTTTATGCTTATGTTTATCAGTGCGTGCAGGCTTGGAGTGCTGTATTGGTGTGGTGGTGTGGGTTCTGTGAATGAGATATTTGGTGGGTTCATTATTACTTCTGTGATTGTGCTGTTCAGCCAGGAGCTGTTTACTAGGCCGTCGTATGCCAGGCATCTTAGCATCCATTCGTCGTCTGTCTCCGTGATCTCATGGCTTATGTTGGCGACGTTTATTTCTATGTCTGACTCGTATTCTCCTGTGCTTCCGGAGTCGTATAATGCGTTGTTCCTGTACCATTCGTAGTAGTAAGTTATGTTTATGTCTCCGTCGTGTGTGGCGTTACAATACCCGATTAGGTCTTCGTTTGGAAGAGCGGTTGGGCTTGGCTCTATCCTCGTGGTTTCCATAGCCGGGAATATTGCGTAGATGTATGTGTAGTTGCCTTCCTCGCTCCAGGCTTGGCTTCCACTTAGGTCTTCCCCTAGGCAGTTCCATTGGAATACGTCTGTGTATTGTAGGTTGAGGTTCCATGTTGTTTCGTTGGCGGTTCCTGTTAGTGTTGTTGTGTTGTTTACTATGGTTTCGTTTTCGCTGTTCCAAATGTAGAGTGTTAGGCTTTGTATTCCTATGTCGTCTGTTATGTTGCATGTGAAGCTGGCGCTTTCTTCTTCTACTGCCGTCCCGTTCTCCGGGCTTACAAGGTGTACTGTTGGCGTGGTTGTGTCTATAATTATTGTTTCTGTTTTTGTGTTTTCTAGGTTTCCGAATTCGTCGTCCGACCTAAATCTGGCGTAATGTGTTCCGTCTCCGCTTACCTGGAAGGAAGATGTATAAGGTGTTCCTGGTGTACAAGCATCATTCGTATCTGTGCAGTACCATGTTTGGTTGCATCCTACGCCACTTCCGTCGTTGCAGGATAATGTTATTTCTATGTATTCTGAGCTTGTCCACGTTCCAAATGTATATGATTGGCTTTCATTCGTGGTTCCTGTCGCGGTTGTTGTTGGAGGAGTAGCATCGTAGTTAAACGTGCTTTGGTTTGAAGTTCCTGTGTTTCCTCCTACGTTGCTTACACTGAATCTTATGTTGAAGTCTGATTCGGGGTTGTAATCGTTGTAGTAGCAGTAGTTGCTGTCCTGGGTTACCCCGCTCATAATCCATAATCCACTGTTTATACTTACCCTGCAACTATTGCTTTGTATGCTTGTTCCTCCAGAGGATATTATCTCTGATTTTAAGCTTATGTTCCCTCTGAAATGGCTGCCTGATTCTGTTCCGCTTATAATATCAGTGTAATCATAAATCACAGGGTCTCCTAGTACGGGGTTATCATAACTTATTGAGAACGCCCTATCCGTATTCGTACTACTCCCATCACTCGCATTAGCCCATAATCTTACCCCGCATGTATTAGTTCCTTGTATCGTGCAATAACCTGTTTCTCCAATATTTATTGTTACATCTTGATTGAATCCGCATGTTATGCTTCCCCTGTCAATCCAGCTGCTTCCTATGCCGTCTCTCGTGTATAGCTTACATGTTTCTGCTTCAGCCACAGCATCATAGTTAACACTGAAATCATCGCTCTGCCATGAAGAAGCAGGCGGAGATTTAATAATAACATACTTGTCAGACCTAATATACGTCCTCGTCGCGCTATATATATCTACGCCTATCTGGTCTTTCACGTAC
>PWLK01000052.1 GCA_003560545.1 Candidatus Woesearchaeota archaeon
AACACTGCCTACACTAAAAGAAGAATACATTGAAACAGGACAAGTCTTCTTTGTATACAAAGACTTCCCAGTAGTAGGAGGGGAAGGAGAAGCACTAGCAAGCTGGTGCGCAGAAGAACAAGGAATGTTCTGGGAATTCCACGACGTGCTATTCGAAAACCTGCAACAAGGCAACCCGCAAAACTTTGAGAGATGGGCAGGAGAACTAGGCATGGACACAGCCGAATTCATGGAATGCTTCGAATCCGAAAGATACGCACAAAACGTAGCTAGGGACGCACAAGAAGGAAGAGAATTCGGGGTAACAGGAACTCCTGGGTTCTACATAAACGGAGAACTAGTAGCAGGAGCACAACCACTCCAAAACTTCCAGCAAATAATAGAAAGCCAACTAAACTAAAAAAATGGGAGTTATTTGGAGACGAATTAAAGAGGCGAATCTTGGTTCGCCCAATTTTTTTATTTTTTTAATTTCTGCAATAGCATTTCTCATAGTCACAGTCATTGTAAACCAGCTCCAAATCGTATACGGAATGTGGTTTTCTCTCGCTCCATGGATGATTATAGGGCTTGTAATACTCAACATCATAGTAGCAGTGCTCTTCGGAACAATAATAAACCTTATGATCCTAAGAATAAAAGAATCCAGAAAAGCAAGTGCGAGCATGGGCGTAGCCCCCGTAGGGATATTCGCAGGAATCCTTGGAGGCGCATGCCCAGGGTGCTTTACAGGATTGCTTCCCACTTTTCTGGCTTTACTCGGAACAGGGATAGCTGTCTTTGAATTACCTTTGAGAGGCGCAGAATTTTTAATAGGATCAATAATACTAATGTCCTTGTCAGTTTATTTACTTGCAAAACCAGCTAACTGCAAAGTTAAAGTTAAAAAGAAGAAAAAATGAATGGGGAGGTGTTTTAACATGAGTGTTTCACTAGCCGCAATGGAATCATTGCTAAGAAAAAGCGGGGCTGAACGAGTCAGCGAAGATGCGAAAGCCGCACTAAAAAAAATTTTGGAAGAATACGCACTGGAAATAGGGAAGTCTGCAACGAAGTACGCTGTGCACGCAGGAAGAAAAACTGTTAAAGCAGAAGACATAAAACTGGCAACAGGCAAACAATAATTGGTTACCACTATAAAATCAAAACATTTATATATGTGTTTGGTGTTGCCTGATACATGGATAATCAAAACAAGCACTGGACTTTTTTCTTAGCAGCATCCATCCTAGGGATTATAAGTACGCTGCTAATATTCTTTGACTTATACAGCAACACAGGCCTCGCACTACTAATCCTAGCAACAGTAATCTCACTAACAGGATTCTTGTTAGGAGCAAGCATGAACAAAGGAAACCTTTACGTTCTCGCAAGCACCCTTATAGGACTCACAGTACTAATATTCCACTTCCTCGTAGGAAGCGTGGAAACCGCCATCTTATTCATGGTAGTCGTATACTCAGTAGGATTCCTGCTCGTAGTAGTACCAAAAGAAAAAAAAGAAACCAAAGCCGAAGAGATAAAACACATAATGAAATCCAAAGCAAGAAAAGAAGAAAGCACAGGCAAACCACCAACGATACAAATAGTGAACGAGGAAACAGACAAAATATACAGGGAACTGGAAAAAATAGAGGAAGACCTGAAAAAACTAGAGGAAGACGAGAAAAAGAAAACAGCAACAAAGAAAAAATCCCCGAAGAAAAAAGCATCTAAAAAGAAAAAAAAGAGGAAGAAAAAAAAGAAGGCAGCCAAAAAGAAATCAACAAAGAAAAAAACCACTAAAAAGAAAAAAACTTCTTAATAATCCACGAGGCTCTTCTGATCCTTATTAAACTTCTCCAACCGCTTAGGCGGATTAACACGCTTAAAAGAAAAACCCCATTGCTTAAGCATAGATTCAGCGTTCTTAGCAATATCCGGAGCAGCAACAACCCCTTTCACAGAGTCTTTATCCACGCCTTTAAGCTCAACTATCTTCTCAACATAACGCCTGAGCTGCTGGACAGCGCTAAAACCCGCAGTGTAACGCTTACACTCCACAACCACGAGGTTCCCATTCCCATCATGCCCGAAAACATCTATAAAACCAAACTTAGTATGCTCCTCACGGCTTAAAGGAGAAAAATCCTCGCCGATCAAGCCAGGATTATCCTTAATCATATCAGACATATCCTTCTCACTACCAACCAAAACAAGCTTACGACCATCCTCAAGCTTCACCGAGTGAAAAGAAAAAACCTTTGTAATAAAAACATCGAGATAATCCTTGAATTTCTGGTTGTAAGACTTAAGAAGCACTCCTTTACCTTCTTTCGTATCAACTTCAACTATTTCTATGAAAGAATCAGGCTTCATATAATTCACAGGATTACTGCCCTCAGGCTGGTGCACGAGGACGGACTTATCAGCCTTAACAATTATCAGACGACCCCCTTTTTCAAGCTCAGCCTCCGCCCTACCACTATACGCAATGCTGCACTCACAAAAAAAACTAATAGTCTCACCAGCATTAACCGCCCTGGACAACTCCGCCCTAAAACTGCTTAAATCCATCTTTAAAAGGAGAAAAACCTCTTAAATTTATATTTTTCTGGTTTTTTCAAAATATTTATAAACCATATTTTATTCCTCGAAAGCCAGAATAGAGGTTCGAAGAATGGGAAGAATAAAGACAAGACTTGCAAAAGCAGCAACACTAGACCTAGTAGAAAAGCACAGGGACGAACTAACAACAGACTTTGATAAGAACAAAGAAGTGATAAGCTCAAAGCTTGACGTGCCCTCAAAGAAGCTCCGCAACATAATAGCAGGGTATGCTACGAGGATGAAGAAAGCCGAGCAAAAAGAAAACTAAGAGCCAGAGAGGGAGGTGGCAACGATGAACGAGGACAACTCTATCTTTATAGGGAACAAGCCATTCATGAACTATGTAACAAGCGTCGTAGTGCAATTCACAACGAAAAGCGCAACGGAAGTCCTGGTAAAAGCCCGTGGCAAATTCATCGCGAGAGCAGTGGACGTCGCAGAAGTTGCAAGCAAAAGATTTCTAAAAGACCAGATAGGAGTTAAAGAGATAAGTATAGACTCAGAAGAGTTCAAAAACAAGGAAGGCCGAGAAGTCAGGGTATCCACGATAGAAATACTCCTTGAAAAGAAATAGAAAAAAATATTTTTTTAAATTTTGAATTCTCCGTCTTCGTAAATAACTTTTTCTTCGCCTGATTTTAGGGTAGCCGTCACTTTTCTTTTTTCAGTGCTTACAATATCCGTGTGGATAGCAGAATCATTAAAACCCATCTCATCCCATTCTTTCTTCGAAACTTTTGAAGGGTCACCCGGGTACGCATCCTTATACGCACTCCCTAACGCCAAATGCGTATTACCCTGCTCTCCACCCACGTTTTCATCAAACAAAGTCTCAGCCATAAACCTAGTAATCCTTGAAAGACGGCCATCCGTTAAAGAATACTCGCCGACCTTATCTGCGCCTTCCGTCTTAATCATCTCTTTTAAGACTTCCTCGCCCTCACTAGCAGATGCCTTTACAACAACACCATCTTTGAATTCAAGGTAAACATCTCTTACGAGCACATCGTAAATGTAAACAGGCTGGTTAAACCTTATCTTCCCGTTAGTTCCACGCCAATCAGGGCTGATAAAAACTTCGAAGCTGGGAATATTCCTGCCACTGCCACCCATCCACTCCCTGTTCCTTCCTATTTTAACCCATAAATCCGTGTCTTTGGATTCAACGTGAAGCCATTCTATCTCTAACTTATTAAGAGAACTCTTAACCCGTTCTACCTCTTTAACAATTTCCCCCCACTTCTCCACAGGATCATCTTCATCCAAGTAACACGCTTTTATAATCTCATCCCAGTACTCTTCCAAGGAAAGATTAGCCTCATCAGCCATCGCCTGAGTACCATACAACGCCAAAGTCCACGTAAACGCCCCCTTATTCTCCTTCTCATCAAGCCAGTCCTTGTAAGGCTTCATCGACTTAGCCTTAGTCATAATCTTACCAGGAGGAACTCCTTTTAACTCCTGGGGATCAGTTGTTGCAATAACCGCCACGGAATGATCAGCCTGCTCCGCCCTACCCTTCAAAAGCTTGTCCGGAAAAAACCTTAACTGGTCCTCATTCGCTAACTCAAAGAACTCCCTGGACATATCATCAGGATAAAACTGTATTATAGGATGAGCACCAGCCTTCAACACAGAACGCCTAAGACTTACCAGCATGGGCTTCGCACACTCCGGCACGTTCAAGAAAACCACATCGCCCTTCTTCACACCTTTATACGTATTCAAAGCAAAATTTATGAGCAAATCAGCGTACTTATCCAAGATTTCCTGTTTCGGAGCATAAACCATTACCTCCCGGGAAAAAAATACTTATATAAAGGTTACCATTCTACAAAACAAATAAGGGCCTATAGCATAACCAGGATAGTGCGGCCGGCTTCGGACAAAACCCAAGATGACGCGAAAGCTGATATGGTTTTGGCAGGATACCGGCTGGTGGGGGTTCGAATCCTCCTAGGCCCGCCATATATTTCACAGCGCGTATTCTAAGGGGTAGCGGTTGGCTAGGTGGAGTTCTTTCCAGTGAAGGATTTCTGTGCTTTCAAGGTTTTCTTTGAAGATTTCGTGCAAGGATTCTAATTTTTTTAGGTATTCTTCGTGGTTTTCGCTTACGAAGTGCAGGTAAACAAATTTTTCTGAGTAACCACCCATAGCCATGAATGCAAGGCCCTTTATTTTTTTTATTATACTTTCATTAAGTTGTTTTAATTCGAATATTGCTTGTGTTACTCTTAGGCCTCCAAGCTTTTTCCCGGTTTGGGGCATGAGCCTGCTGAAATAACCATTCCTGATAAGCCTTTTCAGCCTGTAATGTGTTATGTCGTAGCTTATCTTTAAGTCCTTGGATATTTGCAGTAAGGAATCCCTGGCGCGCCCTGAGGATAAGTGCTTTATAATGGAGATGTCTTTTTCGTCCAGCTTTATCTTATTAGGCGTCATGATTGGCTTTTTGAGTTTTATCTCTGTTCAGAAGTGTGTAAAGTCAGAGACGATTGTTTTGTTTATTGTTATTGATTTGTGTTCGGGCAGTTGTTCTTCGAATTCTTGTATTTGTTTTTTGTTTTTTAAGAAGCACCATATTGCTATGTTGTAAGTTCCTGTGTTTTCGTGGATGCTGTGAACGGGCTTTTTCTTAATTGTTTTTTTTATTATTTCTCCTGGTTTTTTTGTGTTGAATAAGTATAGTTTTTTTGTTAGAGGTATTAAGTCCCAATTGAGTATGGCGTCGTACCTAGAGATATAGTTTTGTTCTTCAAGCCTTTTGATTTTGTAGCTTATTGTTTGTTGTGGCAAGTGCAATGCTTTGGCTAATTGTTTTGTTGTGTGCCTGCAGTAGTCGAACAAGTAATCCAGGAGTTCTTTATCCTTCGCTGTTAGGCCTTGCATTATCTTTGTATTAGAAAGAAATATATAAATTTTTCCTAAATCTACCAAATAAATAACAGAAATAACTATATTATTGTTATGTCATCTTATAGTAACAAATATTATTGGGGTGAAAACCAAAATGACACAAAAAATCGTACTAGAAACCATCCTGGCAAGCTCAGAGAAGAACCAAAGATATGAACCTTTTGAACTTGAAGATGACAATGACTTAGACACGTTTATTTATGAACTACAAGGAAAAAAGTTCGAGGAGGCTGATTCAATCATTGCAGTACTAAACAAAACCATAGGATACAGGGTAAGCTTATGGAAAGACAAAACATTCGAAAACAGGATTGCATGGGAATACAACCCGGAAGTCGTTCAAGACGAATCCACGTACAGGTCAAAAATACTATATGAATGTCTTGCACAACAAGAGCCAGAAGAAGTATTGCTCTTAGAAGTTTACGGAAAGGATG
>PWLK01000067.1 GCA_003560545.1 Candidatus Woesearchaeota archaeon
CCTAGACGTTCTCGCAGAAGAACTAATAAAAAAAACAACGGGTCAATTAGAAGAACAGTCAGAAAATGCCTCTACACTAAGATTCTTCAGGTAATTTACTTCACGATTATAGCAGGCTTTCCTGGTAATGCATTATCTGCCTTCGCTTCCTTGGATGAGTCGCCTTCTTCTACTAATACTTTGCAGTTAAACTCATCCCCTAGTTTTTCCTTGTACGAATCATAATTATTTTTTTCTTCTTCAGCGCTTAGTTCTTGTTTAGGAATCCTTGATGCGTCCTTGAAGAACAGTGTTATAATCTTCGTCGCTTCTTTCCCGTGCTTTTTCAAATCACTATTCATCACGCCTTGCATTACGTGCTTGTAATCTCTTTTCTCACGTATTAGTTCCTTGTATTTCTTTACGAAGTCGTACTTCCATTTCTTGCTCGTGACGATTTTTATCTCGCTCGGCTTCTCGATTTTTACAAGCCTTAACAAGTCAATTATATCTCTTCTGAGGTTCTCGTTTACTTCTTCTAAGTATTCTTGTTTTAAGTCAATCTTCTTATCATCGTGGACTGGCCATTCCGCTTTCGAGACGAATCCTTTTCCGCCGTGCTTCTCCCATATCTCTTCCGCTAAGTGTGGTGTGAAAGGCGTGAGCAGCTTCACGAATGATAAGTAGTCTTCTTTGCTTATTTCTTCTTCCTGGATTGCTTCAAACAACTCTCTTAAGGCAATTACTGCGAGGTTGTATTTCAACTGTTCAATGTTCTCAGTTATTTTCTTGATGGATTGGTGTGATTTGCTCTCTGCTCTCTTACTTGTTTTTCCAAGCTTAACATTCTCTGAATGAGAAATTACTCTTGACAAGAATTTGTAGCTTCCCTCGACTCCTGCGTCGCTCCACATCAAGTCCTTATCCGGGCTCGCCACGCTTACCAAGAAGAACCTTAACGGGTCTGTTCCTTTGCTCTCCATGAACTCCGTTGGGTTAACAACGTTACCCCTGGATTTAGACATAACATGCCCGTCTTTCCCATGAATCATGCCTTGGTTGAACAATTTCTTGAAAGGCTCATCTACTTTAAGAAATCCTAAATCGCGTAATGCCTTCGTGAAAAACCTTGCATAGATTAAGTGCATGCACGCATGCTCAGCACCGCCTGTGTAAAAGTCCACAGGCATCCAGTAATTAACTTTATCCTTTGCGAAAGCCTCTTCTGCGTTGTTCGCATCCGTGAACCTAAGGTAATACCAGCTGCTGTCAAAGAAGGTGTCCATCGTATCCGTTTCCCTTCTGGCGTTTCCTTTGCATTTTGGGCAGTTTGCTTTCAGGAATTCTGAGTTTTTCTGCAACGCATTGCCTTCCCCTAAAACAACTTTCTCCGGCAGTTTCACAGGAAGCTCTTTTTCAGGCACGGGTTGAGCACCGCACTTCTCACAATAAACAATTGGGATAGGCGTCCCCCAAAACCTTTGCCTTGAAACAAGCCAGTCTTTTAATTTATAGCTCACAGATTTCTTTCCCAGGCCTTGTTTTTCCAGTTCGGAAACGATTTGTTTTTTTGCCTTAATGTTTTCTAGTCCGTTGAACTTATCACTGTTAACAAGCTTCCCTTCACCGGTGTATGCTTCTTTTAACTCCTTGCCTTGCTTCTCTGGCTGCACTACTACTTTTATAGGTATCTCATATTTTTTTGCGAACTCATAATCTCTTTGGTCGTGTGCTGGTACTGCCATAACCATTCCGGATCCGTAATCCGCTAGGACAAAATTCCCGGCGTACACAGGAATCTTTTCCTTAGTTAAGGGATGCTCCGCGTAACTGCCTGTGAAAACCCCTTCTTTTTCCAGTAAATCCATATCTTCTTGTTTAGTTGTGTGGATTTTCTTAACCAGCTTTTCAACCTCTGCTTTCTGCTCCTTGGTTACCAAAGAAGGTAATTCTGGGTGTTGCGCTGATACAACCATGAATGTAACCCCGAACAAAGTGTCAGGCCTGGTTGTAAAGATCTTCCATGGCTTTCCGTTAATAGTAAAAGTTATTTCTGCTCCTTCACTCCTGCCAATCCAGTTCTTCTGCATACTCTTTATTCTTTCAGGCCAATCCAAACCGTTAACCATTTCAAGCAGTTCTTCAGCGTAAGCAGTTGTTTTCACAAACCATTGCTCTAAATGTTTTACAACCACCTCTGTTTCCTTGTGGCGCCAGCACTTACCATCATGCACCTGCTCATTTGCCAAAACAGTATTGCATTCAGGGCACCAGTTCACAGGCGCTTTCTTCTTATAAGCAAGGCCTTTCTCGTAGAACTTTAAGAAGAAGTATTGGTTCCACTTATAGTAAGCAGGATCGTGGCTTTTAAGGTTCCTCGTCCAGTCATACGTTAAGCCCAATTGTTTTTGCTGCAAAACAAAATTCTTTATGGCTTTCTCCGTGAATTCTTCCGGGTGTTTTTTCTCTTTTATAGCAGCATTCTCCGCTGGTAACCCGAAAGAGTCAAAACCCATTGGGTGTAAAACATTAAAGCCTTTCATTAACTTATACCTTGAATAAATATCCCCGATCACGTAATTAAACGCGTGCCCCATATGCAAGCCAGAAGCACTAGGATAAGGATACATCTCTAACACGTAAAACTTCTCCTTTTTATCCTCTGTAACCTCGAATAATTTTCCTTCTTCCCACTTCGCCTGCCACTTATCCGCGAGCTTCTTAAACGTGTTTTCTGCCATTGTAGTCAAGTGAATCATTAAGAAATTTATATATGTTGTGCCTCAACGCTTTTTTCCTGTAAAAACATTTATAAAATAGTAGTGTTCTGATAATGAAGAGGTGAGTTTTTTACTTGAACACAAGGTTATCCAGGGTTAGGAAAGGCCAGAGCGCTGTAGAATTCCTTTCGATTATAAGCATAGCGTTGCTCATGATAATACCTGCTTCTTACCTGTTTATAAACCAGACAAGGCTTACAGGTGATGAGATAACCTCGGGCCAGTTGGATCAGATAGGTAATGCTATAAGGGATAAGGCAGAGGAAATGTACATACTCGGGCAGGGTTCGTGGACTACTATTACTATTAACCTGCCTGATAGTGTGAGGGAAACGTATATTGCTGGCGAGGAAGATCTTGTTTTTTCGTATGATACGCGGAGGGGTCGTGCCCAAGCGGTTTTTTTCATGGACAGGTTTAGTATCACTGATGGCACAGGGAATTGTGATCCTGAATGCTATCTCGACTTAACGCCGGGTGTTAACGAGATAAGAATATCTTCCCAGGGGGCAGGCGTGGTAAGTATAAGAAAGATTAATTAATGAATTATAGGGAGGTCTTATTTTAAATGGTATTTAATTCCACGTTGAAAAGGAAAGGACAATCTTCAGTGGAATTCGCTATTCTGATAAGTTTTACCTTGCTTGTTGCAAGTGTTTTATTCGCGGTAATGCAGGGAAACATACTTGACGCACAGAAAACCAGGGATGAGGTAAGGGTGCAGCAAGTGATGAGGATCATTGAAAACGAGATAGTCTTGGCAAGGGCTTCATCGATAGGTTCGGAAGGTAATTATTCAAGGGATTTCTTCCTGCCAATGCAGCTTTACGGTCATAATTACGAGATAGAAGGTGATAGTTCAGGTCCAGGGGGTTTCATGGATGTTGTTATAAGGTTTAAAGGGGAAGAATACGTTTATCTCATGCCTGAAACAGATGATGTTCTTGCTCCTGAAAACCTTGGAAGAGGCGTTAATACGATAAGAAAGTCGTGTACAGGTGGTACTTGTACGATGGAGTTCGTAGGCCCTGTTGATCCCGAGGACATCATACCTCCAGACCCTGATCCGGAGATACCTTTTATAGCTTTCGTGGAACCCACGCCTGATAATGATACGACTATAGTTGCTGATAACGCTGTTATTAATGTAAGCATAGACGTGCCTGAAGGTCTTGAAGAATTCAGGTTCGACTGGAATGGCGCTGATCATACTCTCTACGACGACTCTTTAGTCTTGATGATGAACTTTGACAACGTAGCAAGCATAGGCGACACCTCTACGATTGCAACAGACGTAAGCTTGTACGAAAACCACGGAACAATAAGCGGAGCCACATGGACGGTACAAGGCAAACACAACGGAGGAATAATGTTCGACGGAACTGACTATATAGACATAGGAACTGATGGGTTTCCAAGTATAGGAAGCTCTATAACAATGGCTGCATGGGCTAAATATGGCTCGGAGGAACCAGAAGGCTACCAAAACATTATTGCGATAAGCAGCGGCGAAAGCAACCAATCAGTACAACTAGGATTCAGAGATGAAAAAATAGTTGCATGGAAATACGGGGGAGAACACTTAGTCAATCACAGCGAACTCCCAACACCAGGAACATGGAACCACTACACATACACATATAATGGAGGAGAACATAGATTGTACCTTAACGGGGAACTAGTAAACACAAATAACGAAGCCCCAGACACAGGACCTGCAGCAGAGGCAAGGATAGGAAGCTGGCTCAACCCTGATTCCTTAGAAGGATTCAACGGAACAATAGACGAAGTACGCATCTGGAACCGTGCTTTAAGCGAAGAAGAAATTAGGCAGTTGTACCAGAGCAACCTTTACAAGTATGATTCTGGCAGTTGGGCTTATACAGCTAACCAGGCAAGCTTAAGCTCGGGTAGTTATGAGTACCAGGCATTTGCGACAAACCAGGAAAGCGAGTCAAGCCAGACAGAAAGAAGGATTTTGCATGTTCAGGAAGACTTCCCGTTCTACGCTTTCAGCATAACAACGGACAGCTCACTCGTAGAGCATCCAAACACGAACCTTTACTATGATTTAAGCTTGGCACCAGACGAGTTCTGGGATCATGTTAGGCCTGACGGCGGGGACATAAGGGTTTACCGGGAGGATACAATGGAACAAGTGGCAAGGGAAGTTGTGATGCCGGAGACAAGCCGTTTGCAGTACGCGTGGGGTGAAGGTTCTATTGCAGAAGCAGAATTTGACAGGCAGCCACAAGAAGGAAACTTGTTAGTTGCTGTTTCATTCCACAGGTATTCCTCTGAAACACCTGAGATGATAAGCAATGGCTGGGAGAAGGTAACATCTATAGTATCAGAACTGGGTAATAGCAGTTACAGGAAGGGAATGGCTATCTGGTACAAGGAAGCAGGGGAAAACGAGCCCACACAAGTTAGCACGACATGGGATGATCCCAGCCTTGTAGATGAGGACAGGGAGAACGTTCTTGTAATACAGGAATTCAGCGGCAGCTACGAGTTAGACGTTTACTCAACAGGAGACAGCGAAGACACGGAAGTGTCAAGCCTAAGCACTGGCGAAACCGATCCTTCATCACAGGCGAGGTCGCTTGTACTTGGCGTGAAAGGAATACGAGAAGAAGTGGGAAGCGCGACTTGGACTAACGGGCTTAACAACAACATCCGGGTTTTCACGGAAGAATTGTATGATAAGACGGTCCAGTCAGCGTACCGTACAACTAACACAGTACAAGGATGGGAGACCACCCCTGAATGGGATGAAGAAGGGCCTGCGCTTTCCGCGATAATAGTGTTCAGCGAACAGGAAAGCTCAAGGAAAGGTTCGTTGTTCTTTGATAGCACAGGCCTAAGCACTGAGGAGGACACGACTTGGATTGTAACATTTGGAAACGAAACCCTGGAAGAACCTGAACCTGACTCAGCGTTTGGGAAACATAATGTGTGGGACTCAGATTACGCTGGTGTTTGGCATCTTGATGATACTGATAGCACTATAAGGGATTCTACTTCAAACGAAAACCATGGGAG
>PWLK01000040.1 GCA_003560545.1 Candidatus Woesearchaeota archaeon
AACTCCTGAACCAACTCCTTCTCAGCAGGCACATTCAGATTAACCAAAACATACGCTAACATACAAACCACCTCCCAGGACAAAAAAAGGAAATGAACCAGAATATAAAAAACTAACTAAAACACCTTCCTAATAAAACAAAGAAAGCCAGTATGCCCAAAATCCTTCGTCGCAGGCCTTAACGACTTTTCCGACACATTCCACTCCCTTTCAATGACCTCAATCGTCTTCTGAACAACAAAATTTTTTGGTAAAACCTTAACAACCTCTTGTACCTGGCTGATATGAGGCGCATAAACCACGAAAAAACCTCCTTGCTTCAAAACTTTCTTCGCAGTCCCAACAGCCCTCCAAGGCTCAGGAACATCCAACAAGAAAACATCACAAAAACCTTCCTCGAACAAACCCTCAACGTAAACATCTTTCTCCTCAAAAAACACGTTGTTCAAACCAAGAAAAGAAGCGTTTTTTCTCGCGACAGACAGGTTTTCCTCGTTAACATCAAAAGAAAAAACCTTACCAGCAAACCTCGAAAGAAAACAAGCAGAGGAACCACTACCACTACCCGCATCCATGACTACAAAGTCTTTTCCAATACCCGTATAAGCAACGATACTGCCAAGATCTTTAGGAGTAATGATTTGGGCTTTCCTCTTAATATTCCCAAAAAAATCATTGAAAGAACCAGGGAAAACCGCAAAAGAATCCTTCCCCACGCTAAAAAAACCATTTTTTTCCAGCAAATCCTGCTTAACCACGAACCCATTACCATGAAAATCCTTATTAACAGGAATAAAATACTCTTCTAAATCATTCAAAACAATCCTCCTCCCAGTATCCTCATCAACCACAACCCTGGGAAGCCTCAACAAAACCTTTTTATCAACCATAAACCAGCAGGGAAACAACCAGATTTTATAAAAGTTTATAAATCAAAACCAAGTCTCCCCACCACAAGGACCTGTAGCCTAGCCTGGATAAGGCGACAGCCTTCTAACAACGGTTACGCTCGTTGGACGCAAAGTGTGTTTCACTTTCGTTCAAGCACACGCGAACCAAAGCCTGAGGAGAGCTGTAGATCGAGGGTTCGAATCCCTCCAGGTCCGCTTAATCACTTCTAACGGATTTGAAGCTAAAACAAAATATATTAAAAAGAGCGTCTTAACAAATAGAAATACACTGTTAAAAACACTGAAAAGGTGATGAAACTTGAAAAAAACAATGATTGCAATAACAATGATCGCAGTAATCGCACTAATAATTGCTGGATGCGAAACAGCGCCGGGAACAGGTCCAACAACGACAATAATTCCATCAGAGTTCGACCCAAGCAAGCCCGCAACGGCGAAGAGCTTTAACTCGGAAGCAGAGCTCCAGGCATTTCTGAACAGCCTGGGAAGAACTGATTCGCTTGGGTACGACATGGTTGCAACAACGGATAGAATGGTTGCAGATGCAGCAATGGAAACAGCGGATTCTGCACCCGCGCCAAGCGTTGCAGCTGACAGGGATTTCTCCGAAACCAATATTCAGGTTGAAGGAATAGATGAAGGAGACATACTGAAAACAGACGGAGAATATATTTATACTATTACAGGGAATACGTTGTTCATAATAAAAGCGTATCCTGGGGAAGAAGCTGAGATTGTAAGCAGGATGAAATTCGAAGACACCCCAGAAGGACTATACGTAGGCGGGAACAACTTGGTTGTTTATGGAAGGGCTACGAACCTTGACTTCTTAAGAGAGCACAATATAAGAGCGAGCCAAGGGATGTCGTTCTTAAGAATATATGATGTGTCTGACAAAGAAAACCCTTCTGTGGACGAAGAATACTTTTTTGAAGGAAGGCCTTTCGAGACAAGGATGAAAGATGGATATGTTTATTTTTCAACGGTCAGCCAACCCATGCACAGGCCGGGATTCCCAACACCAATACTATTAAGAGGAGGTGTTGTTGAAAGCATACCTGTAAGTAACGTTTATTATTACGACGCGCCTTACGAATCCGCTAACTTCGTGAACATACACGCAGTAAACATGGATACAGGAAGGACGAATTCTGCAAGCATAACAGTTGACAGAGCAGAAACCCTTTACATGTCTCACGATAACGCGTACATCACGCATACGCAGCGCATAAATGAATGGGAGATACAGCAAAGAATCGCCATACAAGTCCTTGAAAGCAAAGCAACTCCTGCGGACAGGGAGCTTATAAGAAAGATACGAGCCGTGGACCCAATGGTAATGGATGCAAGGGAGAAAGACCAGAGAATACTAGGAGTGCTTCAATCTTACTACGAATACCTTGACAGGGATGAAAGAGAAGCAATAGAAGATGAAATAGAACTCAAAGTAAAGGAAGAACTCGAAAAATATGAGTACAGGGAATACACGATTATAAGCAGGATAAGCATAGACAGGGACAGGATAAGACTTGAATCAACAGGCCAAGTCCCGGGAAGAATAATAAACCAGTTCTCCCTAGACGAACACGATGACGTATTAAGAATAGGGACTACGATAAGCCCGACGTGGTCAAGATTTGACAGGGAAAGAACGGAATCCACGAACAACGTGTTCACTTTGGATATGAATCTTAACGTGTTAGACCACGCAGGAAACATAGCTCCTGGTGAGAGCATATACAGCACGAGATTCGTAGGAGATACGCTGTACATGGTAACCTTCAGGGAAGTAGACCCATTCTTCGTAGTAGACCTAAGCAACCCGAGGAACATAGAAATACTAGGAGAACTGAAAATAACTGGTTATTCGAGGTATTTGCACCCTTACGATGAAAACACAGTAATCGGAGTGGGAAGAGAAACAACTGAAACCGGCAGGATGCTGGGAATGAAAGTTTCGTTGTTCGATGTAAGCGACTTTGAAAACCCAAGGGAAATCGCGAAGTACGTAACAGATGAAAGATTCGCTCAGACCTCCGCTGAATTCGAACACAAAGCATTCCTGTTCAGCAAAGAAAAAGAACTGCTAGTGCTGCCGGTTCACAGCCCAGATTACAGGCAAGGAGAACAAAGCTATAACGGAGCAATGGTATTCAGGATAACCAGTGATGAAATAGAACTAAGGGGACTGGTAGACCACTCAGACGCCGTACCCAGGGAAACCCATGAAAGAGAAGTAGCAGAGCCAGGAATGGTGGTTGACAGGGCAATGCCAATGCCATGGTTCTACGGGCCACTGGTAGAGAGAAGCCTGTACATAGAAGAACTCCTGTACACAAAGAGCCCTAACCTGCTAAGAATAAACCACTTAGACGACTTAAGCACAGTGAAAAACATAGCGTTAGAGGAAGAACGAGAAACAGGAATACCAATATACTAAAAACTTTTTTTATTTTTTTAAATTAATTTTTTCTAAAAACTTATTTAAAAGAAAAAATAATCCCTCAGGACTAACAGGAGAAAGAGAGGGATAAGAATATGAATATACCAGTAAAAGACAATAAGAAACTAGAAAAAGTACAGGAATTAGTGAACAAAGACAAAGAACTGCACGCAGTATGGGAAGCATGCAACACCATGGCGGTACGCCGCCTGGGTATGAGCGACCACGGACAAGTACACGTAACAATCGTGGCGAACATGGCACTAAAAATTCTAAGAAACCTAATGAAAGCAGGCGTCACACCCAGCATAAAAAAAGACTATTCTTTTGAAGAAGAAGACGCGGAAATAGTCGTGGTACTCGCAGCCCTGCTACACGACTTAGGGAATTCCGTGCACAGGGATTTGCATGACGAACTAGGCGTAGTGCTTGCAAAGGACTTCCTGGAAAAAATACTTGGAGAAGTATACACTGATAAAAGAAAAAAACAAATCGTGCTAACAGAAACAATGAACGCAATGGTAAGCCACAGCGAAGAAATACAAGTCTTCACAGTGGAAGCAGGCGTGGTAAGACTAGCCGACGCCTTAGACATGGAAAAAGGAAGAGCAAGAATTTCTTTTGAGCAAGGCAGAAAAGACATCTTTAACGTATCCGCGATGAGCATCGAAAAAGTAAAGATAACAAGCGGGGACAGGCCAGTAATGATCGAGATAAAGATGAACAACCCCGCGGGAATATTCCAAGTAGACCACTTACTAAAGAAAAAACTAGCCGGGACAGGCCTCGAAAGCTACGTCGAAGTAAAAGCCATCGTAGAACAAAGAGAAGAAAACATTATAAATGAATACAAACTCTGAAAAAACTGGCTGACACTGGACAAGTGCACCCGTAAAGGTTAATAAATAATGGTTATCCTTAACATAGATGATGATAAAAGAAAAACACAAACCAATGCTTGCCAGGATTTGTGGAGACATCACCGGAGACGGGCACATCCAAATTCAAGATTGGAGATACCTGACCTCTTTCTACAGCAATGACAAACAACAAATTGAAGGAATCAAAAAACGATTTCAAGAAATCTTCGGGAAAGAAGGAAAAACCTACAAAATAAAACGAAAAAATATACAATACAAATTCTTCATAATATCCAAGGAAATAACATAATACATTTACAATTTAGGAGTTCCCAAAGGAAGAAAAGTAAACACAGAATTCCTAGTCCCAAAATGGATTTATAAAGGAAACAAAGCAATAATACTTAATTACCTGAAAGGACTGTATTCCAGCGAAGGTTGCATATATTCTACAATGCAAGGAAACACAATAAGATGGCGTATAGGCTTCGAAATGTACAAAAACACAGACCTACTGGAAAATGGAAAAGAATATATTGGCCAGATAAAGAAGATGCTTGATCAAATCGGCATAAAAACATCACCAGTAAGACTCGGAAGCACCACTATCCGAAAGGATGGTACTAAATCAAAAGGAATAAAAATCGAGATAGAACACAAAGAATTTGAAAAATTTTATAAACAAATATGTTTTGACGATAAAAACAAAACAAAGAAACTAGAATATGCAATCGCGGGGAAGCAAGCGGTCGGGCCGCTAAGCGGAGGTATCCGGAACAGGACTCCAGAGCCAAGCGGCCTAAGGCGACCGCCTGCAGTTAACTGCTGTGAAGAGCCAAAAATATGGCGATGAAAAGCTGACAGCGGTTATTCGCGGGTTCAAATCCCGCCCTCCGCTCATTTTTTATTATAGAAAAATGTTAGTTAAGCAGTTCTAAAGCGCTTGTTTCCTTGAAGAAAATAAACGCGTCGTAGCGATAGGGAAGAATTGTGCCGACGTAGTTGCCTTGTTCGTTTAGCGAATTGTAAACAACTCCTATAGCCCTGTGGCCTCTTGCCTCGAATAATTCTTCAGGGGTTGTTTCGTTAAATATTATTAGTTCGGATTCCAAGCCCAGGTTTTTGAATAAGTACTCGTAACTTTGGTTCATTGCTTCTGGGACTTGCATTACTTGCATCGGGCTACCCCACGAGCTACCAGCGACAACTTCTCCTTTGTATGTGCCGAATCCAAGGATAAAAACGTTCAAGCCGGCTTCACGGAGTAATTGTCCTTTGTTTACCTGGTCGTAAAGAGACATCTCTGTAGCCCTGGCATCACCGACATGAGTGTTATGAGCCCAGACAATTCCTTTTCCATCATAAAATTCTTTGAGTCTTCCAATGGTTTTATTCATGTGTATAACCCTGTCATTCCAGGAATCCGGGCTTTGGCTGAGCATGCCCTTGTAGTGTTTCTCCGCGTTTTTCACAACGAAAGCATTCTGCTCCAAGTAAAAGAATTCTTTGCTGCCAAGAGTTTCTCTTAATGACTGGTTATCACTAATTTTTTGGAAAACACTTCTTGC
>PWLK01000101.1 GCA_003560545.1 Candidatus Woesearchaeota archaeon
CGGATGTGTGGCGCCCCAGACCTGGGTGCGTCCCTCGTGACTGAGGTCGTCGAAGAACTCGACGAAGCCCGAGATCAGGTCGCACTTGGTCACCACGAAATATACGGGGATCTGCACCTTGAGTTGGGCCTGTAACTCGTCGATGCGCCGACGGACTGCGCGCACGTGGCGTTCGCGCGCCTCGGTGGACTGGGTCAGAAGGGACTCGGCGCTCAGGGTGACCAGCACCCCATTAATTGGCCGGCGCTTGCGATAGCGCATCAGCAGGTCGAGGAAGTCGCGCCACTCAGCGGCGTCAGAGTCAGCCTGCGAATCCTGGCTGAAATACCGCCCGGCGGTATCGAGCAGTACGGCCTCGTCGGTGAACCACCAGTCACAGTTGCGGGTGCCCCCAACTCCACGCAGCGCATCCCGCCCGAAGCGCTCGTCCAGCGGGAAGTTTAGGCCGGAGTGGACCAGCGCCGTAGTCTTGCCGGAGCCCGGTGGACCGATGATCACATACCAAGGCAACTCGTAAAGGTTCCTGCTCTTGCGCGACAGGCGCAGGAACTGGATCGCTTCCTCGAAACGCAAGCGCAGCCGTTCGCTGGCCTCGTCGTCGCCGGTGGGGCCGCTGGAGATGGCCGCCTCGAGTTGCGCGTTGGCACGTCGTTTGCGGTTCCAGCGCAACACCCAAGCCAACATCCAGATCACGGCGAGCACTGCAACGGCGACGATCCGGTTCAGCACCGGGTCGAAAGGTTGGAGGGCCCCTAGGGACAGGTAGGGGCCGAAGAACCAGATCAGCAGCGCCAATAGGACGAGGCCGGCAATGCCCATCAGAGTACCCGGTTTCATCAGTTCGGGGAGCAATGCCGAGTACGCAGTCGCCTTGGCCAAGGGGGTCCGGATGCTCATTGGCCAGATCCATCCGGGCGGTGGATGAGCTCGACGCGCCGGTTGCGCGCCCGGTTGTCCGGGTCGCTGGCCGGCTGGTACCGGGGCCGGTCCGAGCCAAGACCCGAATACTGAACCCGCCCGGGATCGGACAGCCGGGTTCGGACGATCTCGGCCGCGCTCCGTGCGCGAGCTCTCGAAAGCTCGTGATTGTCCTTGAAGCGCAGGGAGCGTATGGGTAAGTCATCGCTGTGCCCTTCGACCATCAGACGGCCGTCGACCTGCTCCAGTGCATCACCAATGCGCACCAACAGGGATACGAAGCCTTCGGTCACCTCGACACTGGCCGAGGCGAAGACCTCGCCTGTCAAGGTCAGGCGGGTTACCCCACCAGGCTCGGAGGAGATCTCGAGCCGACTCGTATCCTCGCCCTTCAGGAGTTCGGGTAGCGTCGGGCGGGGTGGGGCGGCAACCGCGGCCGGTGTGACGGCTGTGGTCACGGTGGGTGCCGGCACCGGGAATTCGAAGGTCGCGCGCTGTATGGTGTTCAATTGGGCGGTCACCGGTGCGACGGCCCGATTCAGCCCATGGTGAAAGTTCAGGAACAGACTCCCCAGGATCAGCAGAGCCAATGCACCGAGGACCCAGCTCGGGACGTCCCGGACCAGACGGTGGCGCCGATCCTGTACCCCCTGCCAACGCAGCGACAGCGCGCCCGGCTGTGGATCACCCGCGTCGCGGATACGGGCATACAGCCGGTCGCGCAATTCCAGCAGTGTGTTCGCGCCGCCGGGCGCGATGCGATAGCGCCCTGCAAAGCCCAGCGACAGGCAGACGTAGAAAAACTCGATCAGATCGTGCCGCGGCGCGGTATCCGCCAGCACCCGATCGACCATATGGAAGAACTTGTCGCCGCCGTGGGTCTCGCGGTGAAAGGTCAGCAATAGGGGGCTGTTGGCCCACTCGCTGGCGGCGCCCCACGGGGTGTTCATGACCACCTCGTCAAGAAAGGTGCACAAAGCATAACGGGCGGCCAGTAGCGATTCCTGGGGGACACCCAGGGCCTGCGCCGTCTTCTCGAAGGCTTGCACTTGGCGTACGGCGTCGGCATAAAGGCCCGGCACATCGCCATGTTCGCGTGCGCCGCGCAGGCCGGTGGCGAGCAGCAGCGTGGGCACGGCCGCGCGCAGCAGAGGCGACAGACCCGCGCTGGTTGCTATCTGGAACGCGGCGGTGCCGGATACCGTGCCCGACGCGGGCAGCGGTGGCTGCGCCCCGACGGGCGGTGGTGTGGGATTGGCCGAGACTGGACTGGCACGGGATCGGCCGCCGGGATTGGGGCGAATGATGGTGTGATCGCCGGAGCCGGCCGGTCCATTTTCGTTCATCGGCTGGCTCCGCGAATGGCCCAAAGGCTCATCTTTAGGTCGGGGTACTGGCCCGCGACATGGATGGCCAGTCCCCCGGACCCGGTCAGTTGCTTCCAGAGCGGATTGCTGCGATCGAGCTCGAAGTAGACATTGGAGCTGATGTAGGGAATCTGGCGCGGCGCCACTGGTAGCGCCGCCAGGTCGATGCCAGGCAGGTTGTTGTTCACCAGTTCCGCGATGCGCTCCACCGAAGCCACCTTCACGTGCATCGGAAAGTGCGCCCGTAGTTGCTCGCCGGAGACGCTGGCGCTGACTGCAACGATGAAGCTTGCAGTGTTCAGCAGTGACGGGTCATGGATCCGGGCAACATGCACCCCGTGCCGCCCCGTGGCCTCGAGTGGTATCGGCACTGCCGGCGCCTCGCGCACCGTGCGGAATTCCGCCCGCAAGGTCTCGAACACACTGTCGAAAGCGGGCTGTAGGTGGTCATGTCGGTAGAGCTTGAATTCAGGGGGCAGGCGATTGTCGAGAGTCAGCGTCGCCAGTTCGCCGGCCAGGCCGATCGCGAAACGGTAGAAGGTTTCCGGGTGCACATGCTGGGATTCCATCAAGTGCCGGGCCACCGGGGCATGCCGGTTCACGATCTGGAGCATCAAGAAATCAGCAATTTCGCCGGCACCGCCCTGGCTACTTGCAGTGACGCGCGCGGCCAACAATTCGGCGCGTTGCTGGAGCAGCCCCCGCAATTCGGCGAGGTAAGCCTGTAGGCGTGGGGCACCCCGGCAGCGCGAAACGGCCGGGATGAAGGTCTCGTCCAGCACCAGGCTGCGATCGGCGCTAACTTCGACTATCCGCGCAAGTGGTACGCAGGCGTATTGGTCCAGCGACTCGCCCTGGACTGCGAGGCGGCAGTTCAGGCGCCCCACCTCCACCACCGTCGAGGCCGAGCTGTCTAACACGCCGTCGCGCACATCGAGGTCTTCCGCGCGGTAGCGGTACAGTCCCTTGGCGGACTCGGCACGAGCGACCTCCACCACGCCTTCCCTGGCCAGGGGCAGGGCCAGGTAGACGATCTTGTCGCGCACCGTATCCTCGACCTCCAGCGGCTCCGGCAGCGGATCATCGCCGGGCATGCTGAATGGGGTGCCGTCCGGAAAGACACCTTGCGCTGCGGTGAGACCGAGCTTGCCGAGCGTCAAGAGCGCGGTATCGAGCTCGACGGCATGAAAGCCCCAATGTGTGTTTCCCGTGGCAGCGAGGCGCCCCGATATCTGACCCTCGACAAAGCGGTCATGCTGCTGGAAATGCTGCGGCTCGAGGAATAGCCCTTCGCTCCAAAGTACGCGGCTGCGGCGTGACATGGTCCGTCCTCAGTCGAAACGCGCGGACACGGTGGCCCGCTGCAGGGTGATCGTAAAGCGGACAGACGTCGGTTTGCGGCCCGGCCTTGCCGTCACCTCGGCCAGCGAGCGCCAGTTTCCGGCGGGGTCCAGGAGATCGGAGAATTCGGCGACCACGCCGACATAACGTGCTGACGGTTCCAACTCGAACGTGATCGGGAGGCTGTCGCCCTGACAGAACGTCCCGCCCCCGAGGGGCTCGCGCCCCATTTCCCGCGGGCAGAGATCATAAGCATCGCGGCGCAGAAGGGTTCCGGCCAGGGTCACAGCATCCGTGGTAGCGAGTTCCTGGAAGGACGCGCGCATGAATACGTCACTATCGGTCAGCTGATAGACTCGCAAATGCAGTGGGGAGGGCCGCCCTTGAAGGTTTGGGTTGAGGTTGTCCTCCACCACGATCCGGCCCTCCACCGCGACCGGTACCGAGACCCGTGGCTGGTTGGGCGCACACCCACCCAGGCAGGCTGTGGCGGCGGCTGCAGCCAGTAGTAACGTGTAAAACCTCGTGATTGAATGCCCGATGCCCATAATCCTGCACTCCAAGAGGTAACGTTCTAGCGGAGATCCGACACGCTGAGAGGGCCTTACCTCAATTACGCCGCCGCACGTGTTCCTGCAGTTCCTGCATGCGCCTTTCGTACGCCGCGACGAAGGTTTCCCCAAACAGCCTGTTGAAGTACCCCTCGGTGTCTCTTTGGATGTCGGCGAACAGATGCTTGTATTGATCCCAAGGCTTCGGTCCTGCGATGCGTCCGAGCACCGAGCCCTGACTCGTCCGTTCATCGAAGCGCCTCTCCAGGGTCTCGGGATCGAGTTGGCGTAGCATCTCGAAGAAGGCCTCTCGCATTCCGTAGAGCAGGGCCACCTGATGAAAACGCAGGTCCTGGAAACCGGATTCGAAGGCCTCGATTGCTGACAGGTAGCTGGGATTGCGCTTAACCAGCAGGTTGTTCAACGCATCTTCCACGCTGGTCGAGAACTTCAACGGGTTGTTGTCGCTGGCCTGGATCATCGTGACCGACATGCGGAACTCGTTCTTGATCTCCGCTCGAGCACGCATCAGGTCCATGATCCCCTGGACAGCGACGCGCAGGATGCCGCCCAGATTTTCGGCGAGCTCGGTTGGCAAGCGCTCTGGATCCAGTCCGGCGCCATGAAGCAGTTCGCGTAACGCGGTGCCCGGTAACCGGGCGCCCGAGGGTACAGCCGGGTCCGCGGTAGCCGACTTCTGTACTGGGGCTGTGCTGGCCGGTGCCGCGGGTGCCTCAGGGTCAGGCAGGGGGGCTGGGATCAGGGGCGCCGGCGGCGATGCCGCGGCGTCCTCGGTCCACCAATCGTCGGGTAGCAGTGCCGATCCGGCGGCGTCTGGCCCGCCGAAGGCCGGGGTGCCAAGGGGCGGCGTGCCAGAGGAGGCCGGCAATGGAGCCTCGATCGGCGGTGGGTCGAAATGCTCGTTCAGATACGACTGATAGGTTTCTGGCCTCGGCAAGGGGTCGTTCGGCGCAGCGACCCGGCCGCCGAGCAGGGCCAGCGGATCCAAAGGCGTCTGCTCGTTCATATCACCCAGCGCCGACTGGCCTATCGGGGCCATGCTCGTGAATGGGTCAGCGTCGATACGCACCCGGATCCGGTAGCAACCGATGCCGAATTCCTCCCCATCCCGCAGGGGATGAGGCTCGTGACTCTCCATCGGCGTTACGCCGTCGCTGAGGAGGATGCCGTTGGTGCTCGTGTCTTCCAGGAAATACCTGCCCTGAAGGTAGCGCACACGCGCGTGGCATCGGGAAATGCTCTGTTCCGGATCGGGCAGGATCCAGTCATTATTTCCCGCCCTCCCGAGGGTCCCGCCGCGCTGGTTCCAGGTGTGGCTGCGCGACGCGCCAGGGTCCAGAGTCGGTCCGCTGATGATGGTGAGGGTGAGGGCCATGATCTGGTCGGATTCCGCAAGTCAGCCGCCGGATTCAGGCTGCGCCGGCGCCTCGTAGGTGAGGCGCAGACAGCCTTCTTCCAGGTCGGAGAAGACGTACAACCCGTCATGGTCGCCACCTAGGTCGATGATCACGGCCTGAGGGTCATCAAAGCGCTTGGAAGCGATGGC
>PWLK01000020.1 GCA_003560545.1 Candidatus Woesearchaeota archaeon
ATTTTCAATAGTACTGTGCTCAACCAGAAGTTCAGCAAAGGCCAGTAACCCGCACCCTTTTTTATCTCCATTTTCTCATGCATCCAACCATCATATTCATCGTGCTCATACCTGTAAACACCGTAATCCTTCACAATTCTTTCCTTTACCATATTAACAGTGTTCCTTGCAATGCTGCTCTCAGGACTTACTACCTCGAAAGGCCAGATAAGACCGATAAGACTTGCATCTATTCTTCGATCATCTATTAACCCGAAAGACCTGTAAAAATATCCTGTATCAGCTGTGCTTCCTAACAAGATTTCCTGCATCTGCCTGGCAACTTCCAAGTATCTTTCATTAGGAAACAACTCGTTTGCACACCTCAAACCTTTAATGCAAGCGCCCAGGGAATACGAAAAATTATCCTTTAAGAAAGGAAAAGTGTGGCGTTCCTCCCACAAATCCTGGGTAATAACCTTAAAATGCGTTCCAGTCCATAAGTCGCATAAAGAATTCGCAGACCTCACAACTAATTCCTCATACTTTCCCGCTTCTGCTTTTTTGTCCTTGTAATGATGCCAGACAGCATACAACACAGCGCCTGTCTGGTCCGGCTGAAAATTAGTCCTGGCCTTTAAGCCATTCGGATAATACTTCTCATAAAAAACCCCTTTTTCCTTCCAGCCCTCCGCGCGATTCATCATCCAACCAAAAAAATTTTCCTGCACTCCTTCAATACCTAATAAGTCTGCGGCGATACAAGTAAAGCTGGCATCCCTCGGCCACACGAAATTATAGTATTTAGCCTGCCTGTCATAGTAAGGCTTGTCAGAATTCGCTGCTACTATCGCGCCGTTTTCAAGGCAGCAATCAAGCAATACATCCCTGCTTATACCTAGAAGTTTTTCTGTCTTATGCCAGTCCATCATAACACGTATGGTTTTGGATTGTTATAAATATTTCTTTTTAGAAAATCAGTTCCTTCCCGGAAGAGCATTATAGCCTACATTGGCTGATGCTTCCGCGTCAACCAATCTTTCATCCTGCGATTCTCCTGTGTATGCTCTTCTTCTATGCGCGTATTCGTGTGCTTTCACCCATTCTTTTAGATAAGGATCTAGTCCTTTCAGGATGTAAACTTTGTCTTTTACCGGGTCGTACATGCCAAGGACATTTGGCCCCAAGTCTTCTCTTTCCTCTGTTACTTCTTCGTTTGTACTAGAAACGTAATCTTCTATGGTTTTGCTGTCGTTCTTGATGTAGTCCAGGCCTTGCCTTGCGATTTCACTCGTGGTTGTCGGCCTTCCTTTCTTTTTTTCTTCTATCAGCTTATCAATGGTTTCTTCTAGTTCTGAGCGGTCCTTTCGTATTTCTTCGAGTTCGCCTTTTTCGTTAACAATTGTTATGTAGATGTAGGATTCTTTTTTGTCTTCGGACTCGTATTTGGATGCATATATCGTTGTTTCTTCGTATGATGCCATATGATAAGGATTGTTTTTTGTAATAAAAGTTTTATGGTAATGAATTCCCGATAGTTTTTTATAATATTAAAAAATGTTGGTTGTATGAAGAAGAAAAGGATTAGGCTTAAGAAGAAGACGAGTTCTTTCCCGGTCAGGATTTGCTGTGCTCAGTACAGGTTGAGGAAGATTAAGAATTTTGATGATTTTGCGAACCAAGTCGAGTTTTTTATTGATGTGGCGAGTGATTATGATTCTGACTTTGTGTTGTTCCCGGAATTGTTGACTACACAGCTTATTTCTACTTTGAAAGAAAAAAGGCCTAAATCAGCGGTGAAGGCTTTGACGGAGTTAACTCCTAAGTACGTTGAGTTGTTCAGGAAACTGGCTAAGAGGTATAAGATTAATATTATTGCGGGCTCGCATTTTACGAATGGGAAGAAGAATGTTTACAATACTGCTTATCTTTTTAGGAGGGATGGGACGTTTGAAACTCAGAGGAAGATACACGTAACGCCTACGGAGAGGAAGTATTGGGGTATTAGCCCAGGTAATAAGCTTACTACTTTTGACACGGATTGCGGTAGGATTGCGATTCTTAATTGTTATGATTCTGAGTTCCCGGAGTTGGCAAGGATTGTTACTTTGAAAGGTGCTAAGATTTTATTCGTGCCTTATTCTACGGATGACCGGCATGGCTTTATCAGGATTCAGAGGTGTGTTCAGGCGAGGGCTGTTGAGAACCAGGTTTACGTTGCAACTGCAGGGATTGTTGGTAACTTGCCTCATGTTAAGAACATGGATGATATCAGGTATGCGCAGAGCGGTATTTATACACCTTCTGATTTCCCGTTTCCAAGGGATGGGATTGCGGGTGAGTGTGAGGCGAATATTGAGACGGTGGTTATTGCGGATGTTGACCTGGAAGTGTTGAAAAAGAATCGTAAGAGTGGCACTGTTAAGCAATTGATGGATATGAGAAAGGATTTGTATGAGACCCGGATTAAGTGAATTAGTTTTTTCTTAGGAACATCTGGATGAAGGTTGTGTTGTTCGCGTGTACTTTTTCTGAGTCTATCAAGGTAAAGTGTTCTTTGAATGCTTTTTTGAGTTCTTCTTCTTTCCAGTATGCGAAGTATCTTTCGCTTCCGTTAGGCTCTTTTTCCAGTTTTTCTCCTTTGCCTTCTTTCATGCATATGTATAGTAGGCCGTTGTATCTTAGGATTTTGCTTAGTTTTTTTATTATTCTTCCAATCTTTTGTTTTGGGATGTGCAGTAATGAGGTTACCGCCCAGATTCCGTTGAATGTGTTGTCTTTGAATTCTAGTTTTTCTATGTCCATTTTTTTTGCGTTTATTCCTTTTTCTTTGCATAGCTTTATCATTTCGTTTGATAGGTCTATCGCGGTTACTTCGAATCCTTTTTGCTTGAAGTACAGGGCGTGGTCCCCGGAGCCGCATCCCAGGTCCAGTATTTTTTTGCCATGTATGAGGGAGATGAATCTTTGGAATTCAGGTCGTTCATCGAGGTTTGTGAGGTTTTTGAATTTGTGGGAGAAGTCTTTTGCGTACTTGTCGTAGGATTCTATTGTTTTCTTTTTGTAATCCATTATCTTTGTGTTTTTTTGTCTTCTTATTAAAATAGTTTTTTGAAACAACAATAAGCTTCCATATAGAAAATAATTTTTGCGGAAAAAAAACGCGGAAAAAAACCAAAAGAAAAAAACCATGGGACCGCTGGGATTTGAACCCAGGACACCCACGTCTTCAGCGTGGCGCTCTCCCAGTCTGAGCTACGGTCCCGATAAACGCAGAGTAAAAGAGTTCTTTTTAAAAAGCTTTTCCTGGGCGGGAGAAAAAAAAACACAAAAACTATTTAAACAACAAATACCGCGTAACCAACATGCATGAAAAAAGAGGTTATGTTCCACTATGGAAAGTAGTGATTTTCTTCTTCCTCTCAGCAGGACTATACATGTTCCCATGGTATTACAACAACAGAAAATACCTCCTAGAAAAAGTGAAAGCCCCGAAAAACGTGTTACTAGACACAATATTCTTAGCAATACCCCTTGCAAACCTTGCATTCCTATACGACCAACAAAGCCTTACAAAAGACATCCTGGAAAAAAAGAAAAAAAACATAAGCGTACAACCCCCTGCCATAGTAGGCGTTACAATACTTCTTAGCCTGCTCACAATACTTGCAAACTACCTTGCAATACTCTTCTTCATAATACCACTCACAATGCAAAAAGACCAGAACGAAACAACAGAAACAAAAGAATACGAACCAACCACGATGGGAGAAATTCTTTCTATAGGCATAGGAATAATCATATGGGTTGCACTACTGGCATAAAACACAGGACAATCTTTTTAAATAAAAGAATATGAACAAAAACTTATGGAGAGCGTGGTGCCAACAATACTTACATTTAACAAGAAAAGCTTTCTTGCAAGACTGGAAAAAATAAGGAAGATAAGCCCTGAAGTGCAAATAGACTTCATGGACAAAAAGTTTGTGCCAACAAAATCCGTTTCACTGCAAGATATACCAGGACTAAAAAGGTATAAGAACCTGTTCGAAGCGCACTTAATGGTAGAAAACCCGGAGGAATGGATAAAACCCCTGAAAGAAAAAGGGTTTAAGCGAGTAGCATTCCATTACGAAGCCATAAATAAAAAAGACATCGCAGGTCTTGCAAGAAAAATAGAAAGGCAAAGCATGAAGCCAATACTCGCATTAAACCCAGAAACAAGCATAGAAAGAATTTATCCTTACCTAAAATATTTCAAGAGAATCCTGTTCCTAGGCGTAAGCCCTGGCAGGGAAAACCAGAGGTTCAGGCTAAAAGTTTACAACAAGATCAGAAAACTAAGAGCAAAAGACAAAAAAATAATAATCCAGGTTGACGGAGGGGTAACCCCTGAAAACGCAGGAAAACTAAGAAAGCTAGGCGCAAAAATTATTAATTCCGGCTCATACATAAGCAAGAACAAGAACCCTGAAAAAGCATTAGCAAGGCTCAGAGAAAGCTTTGAGTAAAAGAGGTGTGAATTTGAACACGGAAAAAATCCGTAACCTAAAACTATTGTCCAATACTCTAAGGCAGAACATCATAAAGATGGTCTACAAAGCCAGGTCAGGTCACCCAGGAGGCTCACTCGGCATGGCAGATATCTTCACAGCACTATACTTCCACCACTTAAACCTATACCCTAAAAAGCCAAAACACCCGGACAGGGACTTACTAGTTCTTTCAAACGGCCACATCTGCCCTGTGCTATACGCGGCCATGGCAAAGAAAGGATTCTTCCCAAAAAAAGAGCTTTTAACATTCAGGCAAACAAATTCCCGTTTACAAGGACACCCTCATAGGGAAGCACTTCCAGGGCTGGAGACGAGTTCAGGTCCCCTGGGAAGCGGGTTAAGCCAAGCCGCAGGAATAGCCCTTGCATTGAAAAACGACAAGAAAAGAAACAAAGTAGTCTGCATTACTAGCGACGGGGAACACCAAGAGGGGAATACGTGGGAAGCAATAATGTTCGCAGAAAAATACGGCTTGGACAACTTAACAGTCATAGTGGACAGGAACAAAATACAGATAGACGGAGAAACAGAGGAAGTCATGCCGTTAAAATCGTTACGGGAAAAATACGCTTCATTCGGATGGGGAGTAGTAGAGATTAACGGGAACAACATGAAAGACATACTAACCGCGTTACAGATTTCCTTGAAGCCAAGAAAGAATCCTTTGGTTATAATCGCGCATACAACGCCCGGGAAAGGAGTGAGCTTTATGGAGAACGAATACGAATGGCACGGCAAAGCCCCCAATGAAGAAGAAACAATCAAAGCACTCGAAGAACTAGAAGAACAAAGGAGATACCTGGAATGATTTTGAACAAAGACTTGTTTACGGATAAGCAGGAGTGGAAAGCCACGCGTGACGGATTAGGAGAAGGATTAGCTGAAGCCGGAAAGAAAAACAATAACGTATACGTATTAACAGCCGACCTCGGGGGAAGCACTAAGACAAATAAGTTTAAAGAATTATTTCCTGAAAGGTTCGTGCAGGTAGGCGTCGCAGAGCAAAACCTTGCAACAACAGCAGCAGGATTAGCGCATATGGGAAAGATTCCTTTCATCACAAGTTTCAGCGTGTTCAGCCCAGGTAGGAACTGGGAGCAGATCAGGACAACTATTTGCTATAATAACCAGCCTGTAAAGATAACAAGTACGCATTCAGGCTTAGGAGTAGGGGAAGACGGAGC
>PWLK01000046.1 GCA_003560545.1 Candidatus Woesearchaeota archaeon
AGGAGAAAGACCATCGCACATCTCCGCAATCTCCTCAGGAGAATAAGACGTACCATCATACACTACATCCTCAGGATACTCGCAACCACCCTGACCCTGGCATATCGCACTGCAAACCTCAACGCCATCATCATCAGGAAGCGTACAAGAAGGACTACACTCCGCCCTCTCCATAGGGCAATTAACAACATTCTCACCCCTCTGCAAAAACACTTCCCTTTCATGAGGAAAGAACTGAGGAGAAGTACACATAATAGTAACATAACCAGCAACAGGCTCAAGACCGGTGTCTTGAGTGGAATCAAAAAAACCTGAAGGAGAATGAATACTACTATCAATATTAGAATTGGCCTCAGAATAAATCCTTACAACAACATCAGACATCCTCTCCCCTGTTTCAGCGTTGTAAGCCACACCCTTAACATTAGTACCACAATCAGGATCAGGACAATACACACAACTAGCAACCCTAGGCACATCATCACAGACAGCCTTATAATAATAACTATCAGCACCAACAGACTCTGTTATGTCCTCTCCACAACCAATCCCTGTAGAACTCCATGAATCGCCATCACTACTACGCATTATTTGGGTACAAGACCCACCCACAACCTCGCAAGCATTATTACCAGTCTCATAAGCATACCTGTAATCAGATGTTGAACCAGGAGCACTGGGAACCTTAAGCATCCTATCCTTCTGCGTAAGAGTTCCATCAGAATAATCCATAGGGCACACGCCATCGTCATCCCCACACACAAAGCAATTCTCGCAAAGCTCAACAGCACCGTGACCCTCCGCGTTTATAAACTGGCCGCAAACACTTTGATGATTGTCAGGATCGCATGCTTCCTGGTAAGGCTGCGCGTGGTTAACCACTGCAAAAAACAATAAGGATACTGAGAACAAGACAAGAAAAAACACCCCTGTTTTAATAAACTTGTAATCCATCCTAACACATCCATCCCCTTATTTATATATAAATTTTTTCATTTAGTATTTAAGGAGCTTTCCATCCAGCCTTACCACCGGATTCCTTATAACCTGGTCTAAGTGGATGATAGTCTTAATATCCCCTCCGAACCACGCGTTACTGCCAATAGCGAAATGAGCCGTACCATACGCTTTTTCATCTATAATCGTAGAACCAATGATTCTCGCCCTCTTGTTAAGCCCAATTCCTAACTCGCCGATACGCCTGGTCTTCTCAGGCCGCTTAGCATTCCTTGCAGCCCACGCCAAGGTTTTTCTTAGCTGGATTGCTTCTTCCCCACCACTAATCTTCTTTATCACGCCGTCTTTCACCGAAAGCTTAACAGGATTTTTTGCTTTAATAGTACTATCCCTGAGGCGAACGCTTCCATCTATAACTATCGTGCCGTTAACATTTGTATGGTTTGGAGCTGTGTATACTTCTGCACCCGGGAGATTGCCTCCTTCCCCTGGATTCCTGTAAATGCCCGTGGAAATCCTGGGCTGAACTCCTGACACGTTATACGTTAAGTCCGTACCAGCACTATTTGTTACCCGTACTTCTTCCGCAACACCCAGTTTCCTTGCAACACTACGTGCTTTCCTTGAAATCTCTTTGTAGTCTATGTCCAGGCAATCCATTATTAGAGGGAAATGCCTGGATTGAATAGTTCCAAGGCTGGTAGTAGAGATAAACCTATGGTTTTGCCTTAAGGCAAACTTGCGGAAGCTAAGCCCGAGATCGCCAAGCTTTCCAGTCTTATTAGATATGTTCATTATTATAACGCTTTTCCTGGGAAGCCTGGTCAGCTTTTGTATCATACTCTTATCCGCAAAAGAACCTCTTGGCTTAAACTCCTGGTATATTGTTTCGTGGTTTATCCCTAGTTCAGCAGCAGCCTGAGAGTACGCATTAGTAAGCAAAGGAGAAAGGTTACACCCGTTAGTGCCTGTATCCCCTATGATTAGAAGCTCCTCATCTCCTACGTTGAGGTTGTAAGTTATTATTTTCTTAAATATTTCAATTCGGAGTTTTTCATAATAACTTTTTTTTAGCTCAAGCATCCTGAAAAATGCTCTTTAGGTCAATATTTATATATGTGCCGTTTTAACCAGGTTGTGATGGCAGGGGACGAAGCACGCATAAAGGAATTAGAGGACTTGATTGCTAATTCGCAGTACAATAAGAGAACCCAGAAAGCTATAGGGCTGTACAAAGCCCAGCTGGCAAGGCTTAAGGACAAGGTTGCCGGGAGGAAGAGCGGGTGGAAAAGCGAAGGGTACGCGGTAAGGAAGACAGGTGACGGAACAGTTGTGCTCTTAGGGTTCCCCAGTGTTGGAAAGAGCACTTTGCTTAACGGCATAACAGGAGCTGAATCAGAAGTAGGAAGTTATGCGTTTACAACGCTCAGCGTCATCCCCGGCGTATTGGAGTACGAGCACGCAAAAATACAGGTTCTTGACGTGCCAGGAATAGTTAGTGGCGCTGCCAGCGGGAAAGGAAGGGGCACAGAGGTTTTCTCTGTCCTGAGGAACGCCGATTTAATCCTTGTTCTGGTTGACGTTCAATTCCCTGAGCATCACGATGTGATAATGAAAGAAATATATGATTCAGGGGTTAGGCTGAACAAGAAGAAGCCTGATGTTAAGATAAAGAAGACTGCAAAGGACGGGATTAAGATAAGCAAGACTGTAAGGCTCCCTCATCTTAACAACGAAACCATTGAAAGCGTCCTGAGAACGTTCAGGATTAACAATGCTGACGTCGTCATAAGAAGCAATATAACTGTTGATGAATTAATAGATTGCATTGAGGATAACAAGAAGTACGTTCCAGGCATAACCGTACTTAACAAGGTAGATCTTGTAAGTAAGGAGTACGCAGAAAAAATTGCCAGGAAAATACAGGCAAACCTAATGATTTCCGCTGAAAAAAAAGATCATCTTGAAGAGCTTAAAGAAATCATATTCAGCAAGCTAGATCTTATCAGGATATACATGAAAGAGCCAGGGAAAGAAGCAGACTTGGAAGAGCCACTGATCATAAAAAGGGATTCGACAGTTGAAGATGTATGCAGGAAGCTTCACAAGGACTTCGTAAAGCAGTTCAAATTCTGCAGGATCTGGGGACAATCTTCTAAGTTCCCAGGACAGAAACTAAGCCTGAAACACAAGTTAAAAGATAATGATATATTGGAGATACACTTAAGATAAAACAAAATATTTATATAGTTCTTAGAGGGGTTTAAGGATTGTAAATGGCAGGATTAAACATAGACTTAGGCCCGGTTCAGGAATACGTTGACAAGGTAACTGAATACTTTTCCAACCTTTCAACTCTTGAACTTGCAGGGTGGATAATGATAAGCGCAGGGATAATACTGCTTGTTACAGGAATAATACTTTGGTAGGAAAAAAACCAAAATATTAAATACTAAAACTAACAAGGGAATATTGTAATGGGTCAACAAGAAGTTTATGATTTTCTTTGCAAGAACAAAAACAAGTGGTTTACAAGCAGGGAGATAAGCGATTCCCTTGGAATAAGCATAGGCTCCGTAACCATGTCCCTGAAAAAGCTAAGAAAAACCAATATTATCAAGTACAAAAGCACAGGGAAAAGGAATACATTCACGTACAAAGTAGGAAGCTAAAAGCTTTTTTTAGAAAATTTTATATAACTAGTTCTTTAACACAACACCTTGGAGGGATTATATTTTGGCATCAAAGATAACCATAACGTTTCCTGACGGAACAAAAAAAGAATACAAGAAAGGCGTTACCGGAGAAGAAATCGCTAAAGGCATAAGCGAAGGGCTTTTCAGGAAGGCAGTAGCTGTAAAAATCAATGATGAACAAAGAGACCTCTATCTTCCAATCAATGAAAGCTGCGAATTCAAAGTGCTTACGTTTAACGATGAAGAAGGAAAAGATGTATTCTGGCATAGCACGTCGCACTTAATGGCACAAGCAATCCTACGAGTTTTCCCGGAGTCAAAGCTAACAATCGGGCCAGTAGTTGAAAACGGGTTCTACTACGACATCGACCACCCACCATTCCACGAAGAAGACCTCGAAAAAATAGAAGCAGAAATGAAAAAAATCGTAAAAGAAAACCACCTTGTCAGAAGGAAAGAGATAAGCGTTGCGGAAGCAAAGAAACTCTTCAAAAACAACAAATACAAAGTAGAAATGCTAAAAGAAATAGACAAGTTTCAGGATGAGGGGAGCACCGGCAAAAAAGGAGTGGTCAGCGTGTACGAACAAGGAGAATTCATCGATTTATGCAGAGGCCCGCATTTGCCCAGGACAGAGATGATAAAAGCATTTAAGCTAACAAAAATTGCGGGTGCTTATTGGAGGGGGGATGCGAAGAACAAGCAACTCCAAAGAATATACGGGGTCAGCTTTCCTGATAACAAGCAGTTAAAAGAATACTTGGAAATGCTTGAAGAAGCAGAAAAAAGGAATCATAAGAAAATCGGTGAGGAAATGGGTTTGTTTGCTCACTTCGACTTGGTAGGAAAAGGTCTTCCTGTCTGGCTTCCGCGCGGCGAGATAATAAGGGGGGAAGTGGAGAGTTTCGCGGTTGAGACTGAGCGCGAGGCAGGGTATCAAAGGGTTTCCACGCCGCACCTCGCTAAGAAGGAGTTGTTTGAAAAGTCAGGTCACTTGCCTTACTATGAAGATAGCATGTATCCCCCAATGAAAATGGATGATGGCACTTATTATTTGAAAGCGATGAATTGTCCTTCTCATCACTTGATATTCTCTTTTAGGCCTAGGAGTTACAGGGAGATGCCTGTAAGGCTTTCAGAGTATGGCACTTGTTACAGGAACGAGTTATCTGGAACTCTTAACGGGTTGTTAAGGGTAAGAATACTTAGGATGAATGATGCTCACATATATTGTACTAAAGACCAGATTGAGCGCGAAGTAGAGCTCGTCTTAAAGATGATAAAGCAATACTTTGAGGTTTTCGGTCTGAAAAATTATTGGTTAAGGCTCTCACTTCACGATCCTTCTAGTAAATCTAAGTATATCGATGAGCCTGATAACTGGTTGTACGCAGAGAAAATATTAAGAAAGGTGTTGGTGAAGCTAAAGCTTGAATTCGTGGAAAAGAAAGATGAAGCTGCTTTTTATGGCCCAAAAATAGATGTTCAATTCAAAAACGTGTATGGCCGTGAAGAAACGATGTCTACTGTGCAGTTGGATTTTGCTGCTAAATCACGTTTCGACTTATACTATGTAGATGATAGCGGCCAGAAAAACAAGGATGTTTTCGTGATACACAGGGCTCCTTTAAGTACGCATGAAAGGTTCATGGCTTTTTTGATAGAGCATTACGCTGGCAAGTTTCCGTTGTGGTTGAGCCCTGTACAAGTCAAGGTTCTTACGATTGTGGATAGGCACGAGGTTTACGCTGACCGCGTTGTGGAGACACTGCGAAACAAAGGCTTGAGGGTTGAAAAGGATTATCGCAGTGAGACTATGAACAAAAAAATTCGTGATGCGCAGCTTGAAAAGGTTAATTACATAGTCGTAGTGGGTGATAGGGAAGCAGAAAAGGTTACTGTTAACATAAGGACTCGGGACGGTGTTATTCACGGGGAGAAGCATTTAGATAAATTCGTGGATGAACTAGTGGGCGAGGTGAAGCAGAAAAAATAATTTATTTCTTCTTAAATCGA
>PWLK01000026.1 GCA_003560545.1 Candidatus Woesearchaeota archaeon
AAGCTTTACCATGAAAACCTTCGCGGGGAGATAAGCACGAGGAGCGATGTTTAAAATGAAGCATGATTACAAAGCACAAGGGTTTAAGTGCGGGTTGGAGATACACCAGCAATTGTCCGGTGAAAAGCTTTTCTGTGGCTGCCCTGCTTTGATTAAGAAAGGAGCTCCGGATTTTGTTTTTGAGAGAAAGCTGAGGGCGAGTGCTGGTGAAACCGGGAAGGTTGACCTGGCTGCGTTGCACGAGCACGGAAAAAAGAAGTCTTTTGAGTATCAAGGTTATGTTGATGCTTGTTGTTTGGTGGAGATGGACGAGGAACCTCCTCATCCTGTTAACAGGGAAGCTCTTGAGGCTGCTCTGGTAATGGCAAGGCTTCTTAACATGAAAATCGTTGATGGAATACAGTTCATGAGAAAAACAGTTATTGACGGAAGCAATGTTTCTGGTTTTCAGAGGACTGCATTGATTGGCTATGATGGCTTCGTAGAAGTTAATGGAAGGAAGATACGCGTGGATTCGCTTTGCCTTGAAGAGGAAGCAGCGCAGGTGGTTAAGCGCGGGAAGGATAAGGATTCTTATAATATTTCAAGGCTTGGAATACCCTTGCTCGAAATCGCGACTGCGCCTGATATAATGTCTCCGGATGAGTGCAGGGAAGTAGCAGGGCACATAGGCATGCTTCTCAGGAGCACTGGAAGGGTTATGAGGGGCATTGGGAGCATAAGGCAGGACGTGAACATAAGCATTAAAGGCGGTGCGAGGACTGAGATTAAGGGCTTTCAGGATTACAAGAACATACCAAAGGTTGTTGATTACGAGATTGAACGCCAGTTAAAGCTGATTAAGGATAAGAAGAAAGTTGAGGAAAGCGTGAGGAAAGCAGAGCCAAACCATACTACGAGTTACCTTAGGCCGATGCCTGGCGCGGACAGGATGTACCCTGAAACAGATGTCGAGGTTATCATTCCGGGAAGGGTGGAGCTTGATGTTCCGGAGACGCTTGAAGAGAAAAAATCTCGGCTTGTAAAAAAACGTGGCTTAAGTGAAGACCTTGCACGCCTCGCATTAAGGTTTGAGGAGAAGAACGATTATTCGTTTGAAAAAGATTTTAAGAAGTATTCTTCTAAGAGCCTTAGCCCTACTACTATGGCAGATATTGTTTTGATTAAGGCGCCCGAGGTTGCGAAGAAGGAATCCAAGGACTTTGATGTGCTTAAAGTTAAGGATGTTTTGTTTTCAGAGCTAAGCAGCGGAAAGATTGCTTTGAGTGCTGTGAACGACGTCTTAAAGGAATTCGCTGTTAAGGGAAAGGTTGATTTTAAGAAGTACGAATTATTAAGTGACTCGGAAACGGAGAAGATAGTTAAAAAAATTATTTCTGAGAATAAAGGCGCACCTCGAGGCCTTGTCATGGGCAAGGTTATGCAGGAATTAAAAGGCCGTGCTGACGGGAAAAAAGTTAACGAACTGGTTTCCAAGCATCTCAAGTAATTCAAAATATTTATATAATAACCAGGATGCGATTAAAACATGGATAACGTTGTTTTTGAAAAGCCTGACCATGCAAGTCTTGCAAGGAAGTATAATGTTGTGGACATGCACTCTCATACCCGGGCAAGCCATGACTGCAATACTAGCATTAAGAGGTTCGCGGACAAGCTTAAAAGCCTTGGGATCGGCGTGGCTGTTACCGATCATGATGAGATTGATGGTTCATTAGCCTTGAAAAGAAGGTATCCTAAGTTATTCGTCATACCAGGCATTGAAGCAACTTCTCTGGAGGACAAAGATATATTGCTTTACTTTAATTCTTTTGATGACTTAAAAGGATTTTATAACAGGCACATCCTTCCTAATAAGAGGAAGCACAGGACTAATGCTTTTACGATAAAAACAAGGCTTCCTTACGAGTACATCCTTGACATGGCGAGTGATTATAATGCTTTCAGGGTTTTCCCGCACCCGTTGATGAGGGCTAAAGGGATTTACAGGAGGCTTAAGAGGAAAAAAGATTTTTCTGTTTTGAAAATGGTTGATGGCATAGAAGCTATTAATGCCGGGCAAAAGCTTAAGCACAATATCCGGGGCTTGACTTGGGCGGGGCTTGAGAGAAAGCCTGTTACAGGAGGAAGTGATTCTCATATTATTCGAACCCTTGGGGATAGTGTTACGCTTAGCACTGCGAAGAACGTTGAAGGCTTCCTTGAAAGCATTAGGAAGAAGAACAACCGCGTGGTGGGAAAGACAAGCAATTTTCTTTCAGAGCTTTCTTCTATTGGGAGCATTATGAGGAATAAGATCAGGCTTGTTAGGAAGAAAAAGAAGATGAAGGTAGAGCTTAAGGATTAAGTTTTCTTGTAAAGATCGAGGAATATGCTCGCCCATATCATTCCTGTATCGGATTCGTAGAGTAATGTCTTGAAGGGCTTTCCGTTGTCGTTGAATACTTCGTGGAATGTCTTGTGCTTCTGAACTAGGTATTCGTATTGTTTTAAGTGCTGTGCCATTCTCTTAGGGTCGTGTTTTTCAAGTACTTTCAGGTAGCATAATCCGAGGTGCATCCATTGGTTGCTTGCTTCGTAGCCGGGGACGAATTTGTCTGCGAAGTGAAAATCTTTTGGTGTGTCTTCTTTTGCTGTGTATTTTAAGGGGAAGGGCTTGTCTAAGTTCTTTTTTTGTATTGATTTAAGGGATTGTCTTAGCATTTCTTTGTCTGTAAAGGTTTTTGTCCAGAACGGGAATACGTTGGCGTCCCCGCTTATTATGTCTTTGCCTGATAAGTCGTCTGTGAAATGGTTTTTTTTCCAGAAATATTTCTTGATCGTTCCAGGGTAGTCATATTTTTCTAAAGGTGTTTTTACACCTATTTTCTTTAGGTTTCTTGCGAGGAGGGCGAGGAAGCAGTTGTTGTAGCAGTCACTTTTTCTTTTTGAGTAGTCTTTCATCGAGGAGAAATGCTTGTCTTTTCTTAGCAATCCTGTTTCTTTGTCTATGTCTTCCTCGTATATTTTTCTTGCTTCTTTTTCGAAGAAATCTTTGTATTTTTCAAGCAACGACTTGTCGTTCAGGGTTATTAGTGAGTTTAGCATGTACGAGGCGGATTCAGGGGTGTGGTATGGGAAATCCACTGGCTTGCCCCACGGGGTTATATGCGTGGTTATCCTGCCGTGCTCCGAGTATTTTTTCATTGCGTATTTCAAAGTGTTTCTTGCTTGTTCTTTGTATCCTAGTCTTGCCAGGGATTCTATGCATATGCCGAAGTCTCTCGCGTAGAATTCTTTGAAGTTATTCGGGCTTACCATGAAATATTTTTTTTTGTTGTTGTAAGATTTTTTTATTATGTTCCTGCAAATGTTTTCCGTTGTTCCAAAATATTTTTTTGTGCGTGCAAATTTTGATTTCAGGGAAAGCCTTACCCCGTCTAATAGTACGTGGAGGTTCATTTTTTGTTCCTCTTCGTGTATGCGTACTCTGTTTTTTTGACAGCGTCTTTTATTTTGAGGCCGTGTATTCCTAGTATGATGAGGCCTGCGACTGCGAATACTATGTCTTTTACTCTTACGAGGAGTGCGAGTGCGAGGCCTGTGGCTGCGCTTAATCCTATTAGTCCGAATGCTCCTATCTGGCCTGCTTCCAGGGTTCCCAGGGCCATTGGGACGGGGAGTATTATGGCTACTCCTACGAAGCTTACTATCAGGAATATTTCTATGAGGCTTAGGTTTACACCTACCATGTCTCCGAGTATGCTGTATTCTATGAACATGAGAAGCCAGCTAAGCGCTGATACCAGGATGGTTTGGATGAAGTGTTTTTTGTCTTTGTGGTAGAACTTGATTATTGGCTTTTCGAAGTCTATTAGTTTTTGCTTGAACGAATCAAGTTTTTTTATCTTTGAAAGCCCTGTGAAGGTGAATGCTTTGTAGAAGAAATCTTTTCCTTTCATCATCCTGTAGTTGAATAGTATTACGAGGAAGAGGAATATTATTGCTACTAGTATTAGAATTTGGCGTATTTCAGGGGAGATGGCGTAGCTTATCAGTACCAGGAGAACTCCTAAGATGAAGAAAACCCCTGCTGTGCTCAGGTCTATGGTTTTGTCTATGACAACCCCGCTTAATGCTTTTCTGAAGGGGATGTTTTCTTTTTTTGAGAGAAGCCACGCCCTTACGGGTTCTCCTCCGAGTTTCGCTGCAGGCGTGATGAAGCTTATCGCGTACCCTGCTATCCTGTAGCCTAGTAATTTGAATACACCTATGTTTTTTATGCCTTGGCTTTCGAGGACTATCTTCCACCTCCATGTTAGTGTTAGGAATAAGAGGAGTTGGACTAGTAAGAATAGTATTACTAAGTGAAATGTTGCGCCTCTTAGCGCGTCATGGATTTCTTCCCAGGGTATTGCTGAGAAAATGTAGGCTATGGCTAGCAATCCTATTATGAGGCTTGCCAGTATGAACAATTTTTTTTTGGTTCTTGAGTTCATCTGTGCTATGAGCGGGCTGCTTCCCTGTTTATAATTGTTGCGGAGAAACCGCTTCTGTCATTTATATGCTTGCAAGGCAGTTAAGCATTTACTTCAAGGGAAGCACGTTCAGGCGCATTAGAATTTTTTTGTGATCTTCCTTTTAGCTCTTCGATTACGAGCATGTCGTATATCTCTATTAGCTTTCTTATTTTAGGGTCCTCTGTGTTCAGCTTGAAGAGCTTGGCTTTTCCAATCGTTCTTGTTGGCAGTATAACTTTGTTTTTTATCAGGCTCTCCCAAATCCTGTACAGCGTGGCGCGCCCGATCCTTGCGTTCTCAGCCATGTCTGTTATGGAGAAATCGAGTTCTCTCTCTGTTAATAAGTAATCCAGCACCCTGACTGTCGGGGAGTCCCCCATGAACCCTATAAATGATGACTTTCCTTCCATTTTAAATCCTCTGTTTTGATATTATCTAGTTATATATACTGATTTGCAGGTGTACATGAAAGTATTTAAATCTTTCTTTTTTGATACAATATTGTACCAGTTGAATCAGAAATGTTTATAAAATATCAATAATATATCACTCATATGGCTCATGTATTGGAAATCAAGGCAAGGATTATCAGAAAACTAGTCCAATGGAGAAAATGGGGTGGATCGCATACCGAGAATGTTCTTAGTGGCCTTCCAAGGCAAATACGTGGAGAAAAAGCAGTTAAAAAAGCACTTGAAGAAATGGTTAAAGATGGCTGGTTGCTGCCTGCAAAAAAAACAGGTGAAACACATTATTCCCTTAACCCGGAAAAAACTGATGAAATACTACAATTCTATGAAAAATATTCCAAGAAAAATTAATCGTAAAAACAAAAACCACCCCTAACACTTCTGTTTTTAAACAAACCAGCATAGGGGCTTGAGCGACATCGAACCTGGGGGGATACAGGAACCAACCTTTTACAAAGCTTGACCAAAATTATAGGGGCTTGAGCGACATCGAACCTGGGGGGATACAGGAACCAACCTTTTACAAAGCTTGACCAAAATTATAGGGGCTTGAGCGACATCGAACCTGGGGGGAT
>PWLK01000092.1 GCA_003560545.1 Candidatus Woesearchaeota archaeon
CGCGAGTGACCCATGCAGCGAGTACATGTTCCTGGATGATACTGCGTGCAACCTTGCAAGCATAAACCTCATAAAGTTCTATGATGAAAAACAAGGAAAATTCGACATAGAAGGATACAAGCACGCGGTAAGGATCTGGACAACGATCCTTGAGTTAAGCGTGTTAATGGCACAGTTCCCAAGCAAGGAAATAGCAAAGAGAAGTTACGAGTACAGAACCCTGGGATTGGGATATGCTAACCTTGGAACGCTGCTGATGATGAATGGATTGCCATACGACAGCGACAAAGGCAGATCCATAGCCGGAGCACTGACAAGCATTATGTGCGGGGAAAGCTACAACACCTCAGCTGAAATTGCGTCAGTAGTAGGACCATTCCCGAGATACAAGCATAATAAGGAAAGCATGCTCCGCGTGATAAGGAACCATAGAAGGGCTGCATACAATACTAAGCCAGAGGAATACGAAGGCCTCACTATAAAGCCAATGGGTATAAACCAAGAGTTATGCCCGGAGGACTTGTTAAGCGCTGCAAGGAAAGCATGGGATAACGCATTGGCTAACGGAGAAAAACACGGTTACCGGAACGCCCAGGTAACAGTCATTGCACCAACAGGAACAATAGGCTTGGTAATGGACTGCGACACGACAGGCGTAGAACCAGACTTTGCATTAGTAAAGTTCAAAAAACTTGCAGGCGGAGGATACTTCAAAATCGTGAACCAATCAGTTCCAAAAGCACTTAGGAAGCTGGGATACAAGGATGATGAGATACGCGGAATCGTGGAATACTGCGTGGGAAAAGGAACGTTGAAAGGAGCTCCAAGGATTAACCATGAAACCCTAAAAGAAAAAGGTTTCACAGAGCAAAAAATCAAGGAAGTCGAAGTGCAACTGCCAAGCATGTTCGAACTAAAATACGCGTTTACCAAATGGACTCTGGGAGAAGACTTCCTAAAAGAAATAGGCTTCACAGAAGAACAACTGAACAACCCTTCCCTGAACGTCCTCGAAGCACTAGGGTTCAGCAAGGAAGACATCGCGCAAGCAGAAGAATACGTGTGCGGGACGATGACAGTGGAAGGTGCACCCGGGCTTAAGAAAGAGCACTTACCGGTTTTTGACTGCGCGAATAAATGCGGGAAGAAAGGCCAAAGATACATAGATTACATGGGCCACATAAAGATGATGGCCGCAGTACAGCCTTTCATAACCGGAGCGATAAGCAAGACTATCAACATGGACAAAGATGCAAGCATTAAGGATGTGAGTGACGCTTACATGGAGAGCTGGAAACTAATGATAAAAGCCGTAGCGTTGTACAGGGATGGAAGCAAGTTAAGCCAGCCTCTAAACGCGAGTACGAGTGATGAAGCAGAGCTCTTAATGCTGCAACATTCAGAAGACGTAGATGAAGCAATTGATGCGAAGAAATTACAGGAATCTTACTACAAAGCGAAACAAAGAAAGATGCCTCAGAAGAGAAGTGGCTTCGTCCAGGAAGCAGTTGTTGGAGGACAAAAAATATTCCTGAGAACAGGGGAATACGAAGACGGAAGCCTCGGAGAAATATTCCTTGACACATACAAAGAAGGTACAAGTTACGGGGCACTACTGAACTGCTTCGCGATAGCAATAAGCAAATCCCTGCAGCACGGCGTGCCATTAAATGAATTCGTGGACAGCTTCACGTTTACAAGGTTCGAACCATCAGGACCGGTAATAGGGCATCCTGCGATTAAGAACGCCACGAGCATCCTGGACTACGTGTTCCGCGTGCTTGGATACGAATACCTTGGAAGAAGGGATTTTGTGCATGTAAAAACCATGGAATCTTATGACAAGAAATCAACGAATGGCACGAAAAACGAAACCTCCAAGGAAAGACAACTAAGAATAGTTGAAAACAAAGGCACCGCTGAGAAAAAAAGTGAGAAACCTGTCCAAAACGAAGAAGCCACCGCGATAATGGAAGCTAAGAGCCAGGGCTTCACAGGCGAGCACTGCCCGACGTGCAACTCAATGAAAATGAAGCACAACGGTAACTGCATGGTATGCCTTGACTGCGGCTCAACCACGGGGTGCTCGTAAGCCCCAAAAAAAGAATTTCTATTTTTTTCTTTCGAATTAACCGGCAACATTCCGGTTTTCTCTCAGGTTGAATTAATAATACAAACATTTTTTCTCAGGATATGGCTTACCAATTACTAGCAGGCATAGCCCTCGGAGTACTAGCCGGGACTTTTACAGGCTTGGTCCCAGGGATTCATGTTAACTTGATAGCAGTGCTCTTGCTTAGCAGCGCGGGGTACCTTCTTGGATTCATAGGGTTGGAGGCGTTAATTGTTTTTATTGTAAGCATGAGCGTCACGCATAGCTTTATCAACACAATCCCCAGTATTTTCCTTGGGGCACCTGAGGGAGGGACTGCTCTCAGCGTTTTGCCTGGGCATAGATTATTATTGGAGGGTAATGGTTTGGAGGCGGTAAAGCTTACTATTATTGGATCTGTACTCGGGTTATTATTTTCTTTTGCTGCTTATCCTTTCTTTGTATTCGTGCTTTCAAATATTTACGGGTTTCTAAGTAATTACATCGGGGAGTTGTTGTTCTTTGTTGGCGTGTTCTTGGTGTTGAGGTCAGGAAAGGTTTTCCAGGGTTTCCTCGCTTTTAGTTTTTCCGGAGTATTGGGTTTGTTGGTGTTGAATGCTAGGATGGAGAATCCTTTGTTTCCTTTGCTTACAGGTTTATTTGGTGTTGCTACGCTTGTGTTTAGCCTGAAGACTAATAGCAAGATTCCTTTCCAGAAGAAAAAGAGAAGTGTTGGTTTTGACAGGAAGCAAGGCTTCTTATCTGTCTTTCTTGGTAGTGTCTCTGGTTTTATTACTGCTGTTCTTCCTGGTATGGGTACTAGTGTGGCTGCAACTATTAGTTCTTTGTTCAGGAGTGATAGTGATGCAAGGAATTTCCTTGTTATGATTGGTGCGATTAGCACGGTTAATTTTTTTATGTCTATAGCTGCGCTTAGCGTTATCGGGAAGGCGAGGAATGGCGCTATTATAGCTGTTAGTGAGCTGCTGGCTGAGCCTAATTCTTTACTCTTGTTAATGGCTGCGCTTATCAGCGGGGGCTTAGCAGTCCTCGTAGGGCTTAGGATTAACACTTTTTTCCTGGGTGTAATGGAAAAGGTTAATTATGCTTTAATGGTTAAAATAGTTATTTATCTCCTTATCGTCCTTACAGGGATATTATCTGGTTTTGAAGGGCTAGTAGTGCTTTTCGTGGCATCACTCATAGGTCTTTACGCTAATTTTAAAGGGCTTCCCAGAAATGTTTTAATGAGCTGTATAATGGTACCGGTTATGAGTTATTTTTTGTTCTGACGCTTTTTCTTTTCAAGCTCTTTTTTTAGCTTAGCCCTGTGGTCTTCGCCTACGATGTAACCCAGGCAGTTCTTAGAACCGCATCTGCAGGGGTGGTCTTCCCAGCTGTCCAAGTCATAACAATAATCGTATGTGATTTCTTCGCCTTTTTCGATGTCGCGGAGAGCGATAACCCATATTTTACCTCGGATTATGTCTGTTTCCGCGTTAGGGTCACAGGAATGGTTTATGTATTTAGCAGGGTTGTTAGGGACGTTGCCATCAATATCATATTTTTTGTTTAATTCAAAGATGTATACTGCTCCGTTCTTATCAGGATTCTTCTCGTTTTCCTCTAGGTAGACATCAGCCCTTTTATCAGACTGGGCTTTGGTAAGCTTCTCCCCTACGTATTCTATTATCCTCGTACCTTTAGGGATGAATTTGGCTGCAAAAACCCCTTTGTGGTGTATGCCAGAACCCTTTACTTCCACGTATTCTGTGTTCACGTCCATAAAAGCAGAGCGGTTAAAAGATGTTTTATAAAATTTTTGTTTCAACCTCAGCCTTTTTTCAGTGCTTCTACGTCAACGTTTTCTTCTCCGAAAGCTTCCTTAGCTGCCTTAAGGCTTTCAAAGCTGCCAATATCAAACCACTTCCCTTCATGGACCGCTGCGTAAACAGGAAGGTTTTCCTTTACAAGCCACGCAGGGAAATTCCCTGGTGAATCTGGCTTGTTGCCTTCTTTCAAGTACTTGTAGATTAAAGGAACAGTTTTTTTCGGGTAAAAATAAGCGCACATAGAAGCAAGAGTAGTAGTAGGATTCTCTGGTTTCTCCTGAAACCCCGTGATTCTTCCTTCACTGCTTACTTCGAGCAAGCCATACTGCCTGGCAAGAGTGTAATCCTTTACATCATAAGCCATGACCACGGGCTCCCCCACTTCTTTGAACAAACCATACGCTTTTCCAAGGGAGAAATCAAACAAGTTATCCGCGCCTATAACTAAGAGATCATCGTTAATACCTTTTTCATCCAAAACGTATTTCATATCACCTATAGCTCCGAGGCGATCCTCATTAGAAGTTGTCCCATCATCAATCACATCAAGATTATCAACGTGCCCCTTATAATTATCCGCCCAAGCCTTGAAAGGCTTGTAAAACTTGCTGTTCGTAACAACAAAAACATCGGTTACTCCAATCCCTTCAAGCTTCTCCATGATATAATCCATCATAGGCTTCCCGTTGACCTCAAGCAAAGGCTTAGGCGTATCCCTAGTCAAAGGGTACAGCCTCGTAGCATATCCCGCGGCAAGTACTATCGCTTTTATTTTTATCAATCCTCCTTTGATTTTATCTTCTAACACTCAAAATAATAGTTTCAGTGCTAAGAACCGTGCGATTATCATCAATTATGGACACGCTTATCTCGTAATCCGTCCTATAAGCAAGTGAAACCGCTTCCACATCCATCGCCCTCCGAATACTGTCCCCAGGCAAAAGATTAAACCTTAACAAGTCAGGGTCAGGATGCGAAATATTAACCGAAGAAGGATCATCCACAGATATATTAAAACTGCCAGTAAGAGGCGTACTACCAGTGTTCTGGGCTGAAATAAACAACTGCGTGCCCTCACCACTTCTAATCCTGGAATCGTCCAACTCCAAGGAAACCTTACCCTGAGGAGCATCGGTGTCCCCACGTGAAAATATAATGATTAAAAGAACAACCGCCACAACAACCAAAACACCTATGGTAATAGGAAACCATTGCTTTAACAAAGGCTTCTGCTTTTTCTTCTCCATAAAACCAATACCGGAAGTGAGAATATATAAAATTTTGCTTTTAAAAAAAAAGGCTTAGAGAAAAATGGTGGGCCCGCCCAGACTCGAACTGGGGACCTTCTCGGTGTAAACGAGATGTCATAGCCACTAGACCACGGGCCCGCATCGTGCTGAGAACACGTGTTGCTTTTAAATATTTTTGGTTTAGAAAACTATTTTAATGAGAAGCAACCAAAAAGAGGAAGAGTGGAAAAAAAAGACAGCAAAAAAGAGGAAAGAGACAAAATAATAAAAGGCCTGAAAATACTAGGCAAAACCGACAAAGAAATAGACAAAACCCTGAGAGACCACGGCTACGAAG
>PWLK01000008.1 GCA_003560545.1 Candidatus Woesearchaeota archaeon
TGGACAGGCTTGCCAGCGGCGCTTACTTCCTGGTTTTGTCTAACGACCAAAATAGGAGTGTTGAAAGGTTTATTGTTTCTGGCAGCAACAATTATTTTTCAGGAGTTCCAAGCATGAACACATCTTTTAACCCTGTCCCGAAAGGGTTTGAGCACGATACATACTTCGTGTTGTCCAGGCCAGGGTACGATAGGAAGGAAAAACAGGCAAGACTTAACGACAGGCATACATTCTTACTGGACAAGCAGAACGAAGTATACTTTAAGTCCAACGACACGCTTGATGTAAGAATTACAGGTGGAGTGATTGACAAGTATTTTGTTGTGCCTGGAAAGATTAGTTCTCTTCCAAGCGGAGAATACACTTTATGGTATGATGGCTTAAGCAGCAGAACGGAAATAAAAAGTGATACAACCCTGCATATTGGAAGAAATGAATAAAGAAAAACAAAAAAAATTGTTTTATCTTATGAAAGGTATTTCTAACGGGTACTTGTAGATTTCTCCCTCGTAAGCCTTCACCGTCGCGATTATCTCAAATACTAATGCGAAAATACTTAGCGCTATGAGAAGCAGTATCCCTATGAACACGAATACCAGTACGAATGATACTATGTAGTATATCATCAGGCTTATCTGGAAGTTCAATGCGTGCTTCGCGTTGCCCATCACGTATTTGTTTTTCTTGTCTTGGTTTACAATGTATATTATTAGTGGCCCGATGAAGCCTGTGAAAATGCTTAGCAGATGTGGGAGCATCGCCATCACCTTGTCATCTGAAGATGGTTGTCTTGCTTTTTTAGCCATTTTTTCCTCCAAAAAACTTTTTTTGATTAATCCATTCAAAGAACACGTTTCAGGCTTTTAAATATTGTGGAATTACCAGGTTTTCCGTGCAACCCCTGAATCATAGTGAGGCAGCTCTTCTTCATCTATCTGCCTTATTTTATATGAATTTGTTTTTCTCGCATCGCTTACTTCCACCATCGTCCTGGAAAGGTGCTCGTTGCCCTTATATTTTATCAGGTCAGGAATTACATTCGTTACGTCTATTTCGTATCCATGGTTTTTAATTGTTACACTGCCTGCACTTGCAAGCCTTTCTTCTATGGTTCCCTGAGGAGCCTGGAACCCTAAGCTGTTTAAGTGGGATAAGCGTATTAGTGTTGTTTCAAGAACTTCCATGCCTGGCGGAACATATTTCTTTCTCCCGGAAGAATCCCTGAACTTGTTGTACAAGTCGGTGGCAGTATTATATGTTTTGCTTGGGTGCATGTCTTGTTCTTATTATTGGAATAAGTAGTATATAAATCTATTTTTTTGTGTTTTTTTATTGCTTCCTAAAAAAAGAAAAGTATATAAATATGCGTGTATCTCCTAAAATAGTTATCTGGCGAAATATGTGATGCAAGCATACATATTACATTATGTGTTTCGCAAAATAATGGTTGGGGGTTGTTTTATCGATGAGGAATAAAAAAATATTCAACACGTTTTTCAGGGAAAAACCTGCCATGATGCTAGTTCTCCTCCACAACAGCAACAACGAAGTATACGCCTCATCACTCGCAAAACAAGTAGACTGCACGTACAGCCACGTCGTAAAAATCCTACAAGAAATGGAAAGATCAGGACTAGTAGCATTCAAAAAACAAGGCAGACTAAAAATCCTAACACTCACAGGAAAAGGCAAAGACGTTGCAAAAAACATAGATTCTATAAGAACCACATTATAATCCGGGAAAAACACTTCTAAAACCGGAAAACATACGGAAAACACTCCGGAAGAGATATTAAAACAAATTCTAACACTAAGGCTTAGGTAATAAAAAAATTACCAAACGAAACACTAACCAGGCTAAAAGTAGGAACCGCGGCAAGATACCCTAAACAAATACTTAGAGGAAAAAAATGGACAAACAACAACAAAAACCAGAAGTCTCAAAAAAATCAAAAACAATATTTATAGCCACCATCACAGGACTAATAGGGTACATAGGAATAAAAGAAGGATACAAAAGAACCCGAAAAGCACTATTCGGAGACCCAGAAAACCCTTGGAGAAAAGCCCTGTTCTACACAGCCGTAGCCGGAACAATCATAGCCCACAAATACGGCGACGAAATAAAAGAAAGCTACCACAACTTCATGGACCGAACAGAAACAATCATAGAAAAAAGAACAGACAAAAGAGTAGAAAAACTAAGAAACAAACTGGAAGAACAATACAACATAACAAAATCACTAGAAGAAGCAAATGAACTAATGCGAGAAGGAAAACAACAACTAAGAACCGAAAACTCCAATTTACGGAACGAAAACCAAAATCTTGAGCAAAAAATAAGTGTGTACCAAACACGTATAAGAGAACACGAAATACGGGAAGAAGAAAGAAACCACCTTGTAAACTACACACAAAGAAACATAACAAAAGAACCAAGAAACACACCAACAAAACAAAACAGAACTGAACCAAAAAAAGAAGAAAGCAAAGGCATACTAAGAAATATAACCAACGGAATAACAAACATATTCACAAGAGACAACGAACAAGAAACCAAAACAGACAAATGGTACATAGTAAGGCCTGGTGAAACACTATCAGGAATAGCACAAAACTTCTACGGAGACATAAACCTGTTCAACGAACTAGCAAGACACAACAACATAAGAAACCCCTCTGATATCGCCGTAGGCACTCCGATAAGAATGCTGCCAGGCAGAGCTCTGAAAACAAATGACAACATACAGACAGGAACCATACCCAGTTATGCAACAGTAAGAAGAGGGGAATCATTAGCAGATGTCGTGGTAAGAGAAGGCCTTGCAAGGCCAAATAATTCTAGGGCAAAAGCACAGGAAATACTTAACTACAACATAAACGAACTAGGATACAGACCAATCAATATGAGAGAATCAAGAATTAGAGAATCAGTAATATACTTAAAATGATAAAAATGGGAATAGCAAACTACTTCAAGGAAACACTGGGAAAAGCGAAGGAATTCGCAACAGGCCTAGACAGCATAACAATGAATGCGTACAACGACGCAATAATACTAGAAAAAAGAGTTGAAAACCTAGGAAAAAAAACAGTAAGAGAACTATGGACTAACTACAGGAAAGAATTAGCAAGCACAGGGGAACACGGATTTAACTCCCTAAACAGATTTCTAAACGACACATACGACTTATACGAAAAAGTATTCCAAGGATACAACAATAACAGCCAGCAAAAAAAAGTACGACAAAACACAACACCTACTAACACAACAATAGACCACAAACTAAAGGAAGAAACGGGTAAAGGACTTGAAAGCATAACCGACAAAACACCTGTGCAACATAAAAACAAAACTCAATATGCTCCGGTAAACACGAATTATACAACTAGCATAAACAATGTGATAAATAAATACGATGGAAACATAAAGGATATCGCGGAAACACTGAGCGGAAAGAAAAACTATGATGTGCAGGATGAGAAGAAAAAAGCATGGAAATGGACTGACAGAATAAAAATCCTAGAAGAACAATACAAAACCAGGAACTTCACAGAAGAAGAAAAGAAAGGCCTGGAAGAACTAAAAGACACTCTTAAGAAAAACAAGTACTTAAGGTATAAGAAAAAAGAGGAATACAACCGCGTAAGAGAACTGCTTGAAGAGCTCACAGGTGGTAACAATGGACCGCCTTGAAGAACAGCTCGTATATAACGGATTACCTAAGAACGCATGGAACAAATTCGCAGACGAATACGCAGAAGGATTATTTGAAAAAAGAAAAAAAACAAAGCTCCTCCCCTACGCCCTTTTGTCAATCGCACTGGCAGCACCTAGCCAAATACAAGCGCCTGAAAAAAACCTGGAGTACGAAATAGCAACGAGCACCACTGTAGAAAAACAGATTCCGCTTCCCTCCAGGGAGGAGCGAAAAGACAACTTGTTCTTAAACTATAATTTAGAAGACTTAGAGCAAAGAATAAACACAAAGCAAATCCCCGTACTCATGTTTCACGAAATAGGCAAGCCGGAAAACAGGTACAGGGTAAGCCCAAGCAACTTCAGAGGCATATTGGATGATTTGAGGCATGACAATTATTTCCTTGTAACACTTGAAGAATTCAAAAAAGGCGATTTCTCAAGAGTGCCCGTGGGAAGAAAGCCTTTGCTTCTTACTTTTGATGATGCAAGCAAAGGACAATTCGAATACATTCCTGGAACAAGAGAAATTGACCCGAATAGCGCAATAGGAATACTGGAAGACTACAAGGCCAAACACCCTGACTTCGGAAGCGGAGCTGTTTTTTTTATAAGCTACTCTGAAGACGACCATAAATTCCGAAAGCCATTCGTGCAGGACGGCAAGGCACAGGATAAACTGGAATTCCTTCTTGAAAACGAGTACGATATAGGGTGGCACGCGCCTTACCATAACAATAATACTAACGCTACAAGGCAAGACATAGCAAACCAGGTATTCAAGCTAAACGCCTTCCTGTACTACAACACCAAAGGAAGGATAGAAGAACAAAGCGTAAAGAGCTACGCACACCCGTTTGGGGCAGTGCCAAGAAACTATGATGCGATGAATGAATTAAAAGAAAACTTTGACTTAATATTTAATGCGTGGGGAGGAAAGTCCAAACACCCATTAAGCGAGAACTTCGATGTGAGCAGTATCCCGAGGATAGAGATGCATACAAACAACACCAACCTTGTACTGGGAAAACAGAATGCTTACAAGGTGGAGAGCGGGGACAGGTTCTTCTACAAAGCGCTCAACGAAGATATATATCCTCATATCGAAAAAATTCCTGTGCATTCAGCGAAGCCTGAGTAGTTTTAAATAAAACCTTTCATTACCCTTTCTCAATGCTTAAAGATATAAAGATCTGCCCGGAATGCGGAAGCACTGACCTTTCAGGGAAAGGACAACCCAACGTAGCGGGAAGCATGCCTGTATTTGGCTACGATGAAGGCGTCCACGCAAATGAATGCATGGACTGCGGGTACACAGGAATATGCCCTACAATACCAGTAAAAGACCTGGAGAAAGTCAGAAAACAAATACGTGGAGAGTAAGCAAAACATATATAAATAAAACCCTTAAACCCTGTGCATGGATGGCTCCGTAGCTTAGTAGGTGGAGCGGTCGGCTGTTAACCGACAGGTCGCCAGTTCAAATCTGGCCGGAGCCGCCATTTTTCTTTATTTTAAGGAAAGATTATTTAAAAGAA
>PWLK01000005.1 GCA_003560545.1 Candidatus Woesearchaeota archaeon
ATTGCTGCGAAAACACCACTGCGTCCTGCCTGGCGCAGGTTCATCGTCAAGCAAGCTGCATGAATCGCTTGCTCTCCTGGCTTGTTTCAAGGCAGCAACAATGATTCGGGACAGAGCCCATTAAGCCATCAGATAATCTCCACGTAGAAAGCCAACTTATCCGTACTACCAGCATAATCCCTGAGCGTAGCAGGAACCCTTATCTCATAATCATAAACACCATACATCCCCTGACCCCCCGGGTTAATCCTAGTAACAAAAACAACATCTTCCTGGTCAGAAGCATCAAAACGCTGATTACCAGAATCATCAGCAGTATCCCAAAGAATACCGGTAACAAAATCCTCGTGCTCCGTACTGTAAACCACAGGAACATTATGAACAGGGCCGGAAGACAAATTAAAAGTCCTTGTCATAACAGGAACCTCTGAACCATCACCCCAAACATTCGTAATAGAATCCTTAAAATCAGAAGTGCCCATAACAGAATCCAAAGCAGAGAAATCACCTGAAACCAAATCCCCATCCATATTCCTCGTCAAAGCCTGCAAGTCAGCAAAAGAAAAAGAACTATCAATATCTGCAAAGAAAACATGGCCTGACAAACCAGAAACATTAAGATAATTCAAGAAAGAAGAAGCCTCATCAGAAGCAAGCACAATATCCGCCTTGGAACCACCGTAATAGTACTGGTATAACTCCACAGTCAAAGTATTGTTAGCAACATTATTATCTGTATCAGTCTCATTAACCTCGTCGTAAGGATCAACAACAACAAAAACATTGTTATCCCCAGCAACTAACGGGTAAGTAACATTAACCGTAACAATCTCAAAACTATCCAAGCTGCCTACAATAATATCACTACTAAGCTGCTCCCCTCCAAGACCAGGGTCTCCGAGGAAGAACTGAACAGCGAAAGAATCCTCAGCGTCACTCAATCCTTCATTCGAAATATTAGCATAAACAGTAACATTAATACCTTCAACCCTGAAAGTATCATCAAACCAAATACCCTCCTCCCTTACTATCAGGTCCGGAGCTGAAATATTCAACACAAAATTCTCATCAGCAAAAGCGCTGTTCCCCTCAGTGTCATTACAAAAAACGTTCCACTCCCACAAGCCAATACCAACAAAGACATCTTCAAAAGTATTAGATTCATTATTAACAGGGCTCTGCTCTGTAACATTAGGCTCCAAGGACTCATTCAAAGGACCAATGTACAAAGTGCAAGCATCAAGGTTGATATCGAAAGGAACATAAGTAAAATTCACAAGACCACTACCTCTCTCCTCGAAGTCAGGCGGGAAAACCAAAGTCACATTAGGTGGTGTCTCATCAGGAACAATATTCAAAGTATTCATACCAGAAGAAGTAGTATAACTATCCCTTGAAGCCACAGTAACCACGGAGTAATTCCCAACATCAACTCCTTGAGTTGACCAATACCAGTCCAAAGAACCCCCGCTCGCAGTGCTAGTGTTTTCATCAACAAAAACCTCTTCGCCACCCAACCCCGAACCAGTAATGCTTGTGAAAGGCCTATACGAAACATTTAGCTCAACCCAGTACAAGTATAGCTCTGCGCTACCACCACCACCCTGCTTCACAATCCTGCCCTGAAGCCTCGTGCTATTCACCTCACTCCAAGAAAGAACAGGGTAATCACTAGTAATATCAAACCAGGAACTCGTAGTCTTAGAAACCGTGCTAGGACCGCTAAACGCCGTACTATAACTAGAACCCTCATCTAAGCTATACCTTAACTGCCAGTCAAGATTAGTAGCAGTAGGAACCTCGTACCTATACCTTGCCTGAACGCTGAAAATAGTTTCCCCCGGAACCATATCAAGGAAAGACGTTCCATGAGCGGAATGAGTGCCGCCTCCTGAGCCCTGTGAGATATCTGCAAAAGTATCATCGTTTTTTCCTATAAGGTTTTCAATGTTTCCAGGAGAACCCTCATCTGCTTCTGCCTGGTTCGCATTAAGCAAAACGTATTCATCCGTTGAAAAACCATAACCAGGACTCTCCGGAGAGGGATGATCATAATAAACATAGTAATCAGTATTTGTTTCGAACGCTGAAACACTTGCAAGGAAAGCAACGTTGCACCAAGAAGAGTTATCACCATCGTACACCTGGAAAGGGATTTCCTGGGATGAAATGTTTGCATGGCTTACAATCCTTATATCAGAAGAGCAATCACTTACAAAACCAGCCAAGCCTGTAATGTTAGCTTCTGCAACCCCATTAGTTATGTTTTCACCTGTTGTTTCAACCAAAGATATAGGCTGCCTTCTCAGCCACGAAGAATCCCACCAAGGCGTTGTTGTATCCCCGCTTATAATGCTAGTGTGAACATCAGCGGTTAAAAGGTTTTCAAATATATCCGTTACTTTTACAGATATTAAAGCTGTGTCTCCTTTCTCGTATTCTTCTTCCCCGAAAGTAATGTTCACAAGCAACTCATCAACGTCCACGACTTCGAATGTGTTAGTTCCACTCCACCCTGTATTATTGGCTTCATCAACACATGAAACGTTCCAGGAATAAACACCTGGTTCCATATCAACGTAGAACTGTTGTTCCACATCCCTTTGCACTTCAGTGCTTGTCTCTTCCAACGAGTTGTTTATGTAAAGAGAGCAGCTCTGGATAGGGCTGTTATCAGAAACATTGTACCTGAAAGTTACCTCCCCATCTCCTACCAGGGAATTATGGGAAGGTGAAACCGAGCTTACAACGGGTGGTGTAACATCAAGGACTGTTACGAACAAGGTCTTTGATGAGCCAGTGTAATTCTGGGTTTCGTTGTAAACAGCCGTAACGTTATACGTTCCTGGAAATTCGAATAAGGTGTTGTTCTGCAAAGGAGGCGCTCCGCTGTTAATCAAAACACTGTTTAAGTACAATTCCATGTACCCGGAAACAGGCGTTACAAGAGAGGCTTGTATTGCTACTTCATCGTTTTCTTCTATTGTTATGTTATCAGGCGAGCCATCCAGCAAGAGCTCTACCTCTGATTCTTCTTTGCCGACAACGTAGCTTGTAAGGCTTGTCTGGTTCTCGTTTCCGGCTGTGTCATTTGCATGCCACCTATACGTGTAAGAGCCTACTGGCAGATCAGGTATTGTGAATGAATAAACATCGTTTCCTTCATACACAGGTGTTTCGTTCACAAACTCTCCTGTGAAGTTATGCTCGAAAACCACAGAGCTTACTTCGAAGTTGTCCGTCCATTCAACGCTGAAATAATAGCTTTGTGATGGATCATAAGTCGCGGGGCTCTCCGGGTCTTCGAATAAGTTATCGTACTTCGGAGGGGTTGTGTCCATTGACAATGTAAAGTTGTCATCTGCGAAAGCATTCCTCCCGCTCAAGTCGAAGCATCTTATATTCCAAATGATTGTACCATCAGGCATTGTCTGTGTTATAATGTTTTCTTCTCCTGAAACAGGGCTTTGCTGTGTTTCTATTGCCTGGAAGCTTCCTGACTGGTTAGTGTAAAGCGAGCAGTAATCAAGGTTTTCGTCTATAGGTGTATAAGCAAAATTTATGGTGTTAAAATCCAGGAATGAATTGTTCTCAGGGGACTCTAATATTACGTCGGGGTCGGTTAGGTCAACCGTGAAATTCCTCGTACTGGAAACACCGTGATTAAGCTCAGAGCTATTATCATAACACTCCACCCTCCAACTATGCTCTTCTTCTGCCAGGCCAGATGCAAAGAAAAAGTTATCAGCGAAATTCTCAACACTATAATCAGTATCGTATAAGTTGTTATTCAAGTACAACGAGCAGTTTTCAATGCCGGTAGCATCTTCCACGGTGTAATTAAAAGCAACACTTCCTGACTGCAAGTGTTCATCCTCTAAGGGCTGGTTCAAAGTAATAACAGGAGGATCAGTATCCAGGGATTCAACGGTTAAATTATATGTTCCTGAAGAGCCAGTGTTTCCAAGGGTGTCGTTACACTGCACCCTCCAAGTGTACTCATCATTGGAAAGGAATACTGATGAAAAATTAAACTCTACGTTATCAGTTATGCTTGTTTCAGTCCTTCTTAATTCTTCATCTATGTATAATTCACAGGCATCTACTTCTGATAACTCATCGTAAGCAACCGCGTTGAATGTTACCACGTTCGTATCATCTATGAATGTGTTATTCCCAGGATTAGTAAGGGTTACAACAGGGCCTGTCTGGTCCACTACCACTGTCCTGTTCTCAGAGGCAAAAGCGGCGTTGCCAGCCAAGTCAGTGCATTCAACGTTCCACGAATTATAGCCTTCAAGGATTGTTTCCTGGAAAATGTTTTCTTCGCCGTTCACAATTGAAAAGCTTGTCTGCACGGCTTCCCATACGCCTGAGAAGTTACCGTAAAGCGTGCATGACTCGATAGTGTTTTCATCTGATGGAGTATAAGTAAAATTAATGGTGTCCAGTGATGTGAATTCGTTGTCTTCTGGATTGTTAAGCGTTACTGTTGGCGGAGTCCTGTCATTAATATAAGTGAATGTTTCATTTGATTCTTTTGAATTGCCGAAAACGTCGTAAGCAATAACCTTCCAATGATACACGTCGTTAGCGTCAAGCGCTAAAGGTAATTCAAGGGATGTGTTTGTTATTTCAAAAGTGTTGTAAACAAAGTCAGGGTTTGTAAAGCCAGGGTCTTTGCTTATTAGTATCGTGTAGTTTGCAAAGTCAGGCGTGCTTGTCTGCTCCCATTCAAGCAAAGGTGTAAGGTCTCTTGACTCTGTTGCATTAGGAGGTGATAAGAGGCTGAAAGGCTCAGGGGGGACTGCTTGGACTTCAAAGGAAAGGCCTGGGGAGTCGTCAAAACCTGTTCTTCCAAATGTGTTGTTAGCCCATATAAGGGTTACTTCATAAGTCCCTGTACTTGTCGTGTCGCTGATCACAGCGTAGTACTCATCCCCGTCACTACTAAGGGTTATGTTTTGCTCGGAGTTATCAGGGTACTTTAAGGTTATGAAAGCGTGGTCTATGGGGAAAGCATTTGTTATTGTTGCGTTGAAAAGAACGCTTCTGTTCTGCCTTATCAGTGTTTCGTTCAGAGCAGCGTTTTCTATTAAAGGGGGCTCGGCGTTAACAGTTAAAGTATGGTTAGAGGGTGCGAAGGCACTGCCTTCGGTGTTGTCGCATAACACGTTCCACTCGTACACCCCGTCATCCACATTCCTTGTTATGCTTGTTTCTGTGTCGTTAGCAACGCTTGTTATGGTTTCAACTGATTCCCATGAGCCTGAAAAGTTAGCGTAAAGAGTACACTGATCTATGGTACTGAAAAAATTGTCTGTTGCCTTGAACGTGAAATCTATGCTTGAAGTTTCAACAACTTCGTTGTCTTCAGGGCTTACAATCTCCACTTCCGGCGGAGGGATTCCTGTATCAACTTCTAAGTACGCTGCGTAAACAAATGCATTAGTAGGGCCTCCCCCGCCATCCCTTGTAGATTCATCAAGGAATACTCTCATGTCTGACAAGTCACCTACAGGGTCATTCCACGTACAACTATACCAGCCAGTGATAGTTCCACCGGGCAAGTATTGGCTGCACACATCGTTACTACCCTGCCTTAAGTAGAACGTGTATTCAGCGTTATTGCCTGTTCCTGTGTAAACCCAAAGGGTTATACCATCAACATCTTCTTCCGCGATGGACGGGAAGCCGAACTCAGAAACCTCTTCCTCATTCATAGGAGAAGCAACATAGGTGCTGGTACTGGGAGTGTCAGGCTGCCTTACCCCTTTGCTTATCTCAGCATGAGTCGTGCCGGTGCCTTCAGACCATTCATCCTGTATCGTACTGGAAGGGTCATAGAAAACAAGGGGGTCGACTGCTAAGTACCAAGGCCTAGCCTCATAGAACAACCCTTCGCTGTAAGAAACGAATGAAGGTCCAAGGCTCCAAAGATATGGTATTACCCCTGGGACTCTTGCCGTGTACGAAACGGTTGAGCCATTCCCCAAATCATTCCAGGAAAGAAATATCTTTCCGTTTTCCTCGGATATAACTGCGCCGCCTGAATCCTTAACAGTGAAATTAGAGGGGAGGACTTCTGTGAACCCAAAAGATGAGCTATTAACATAAGAAGTTATAGTAATAGAAGACTTCATCAAGTCTTTCTTCGGATCAATAGTGACAGGCGTATCCCTTAAGATGCCGAACTCGTAGTACTCTCTTACCAGGAAATGAGATGACATAGAGCTGTCCACGTTGGCACCGGTAGCACTAATACTCATAGAATAAGTTCCTTCCTCGTACGTCTCGTTATACACTGCCTTGTAAATACCTACTTGTTCCTCAATAATGCTTCCTTGTATTGATGAGAAAACAGAGGCGTTACCTGAAGGCCTTGTTACTTCCAAGCGCACATCCGCCCCTGAAACAAGGTATCCCTGGCTGTCCAATACCACCATTGTAATACTGGCTTCCTCGCCTGGATAGTAAATAGGCTTATCAGTGTTAACAGAAGCAACACCTGTCTCAGCGTAAGCAGTACTATTCGAAGATGTCTTAACCTCGTAATCCTCCCCTGGAACCAAATCCGTTTCTTTAACCCATGTGCCAAGGCATTTTTCTTCATCGAAACCCCATTCATCGCACTTATACAACTCGCTGCCAATAGCAGTCCCTGAAAGAAGTGCTTCCTCGAATTCAGAGTTAAAGCTAAACGCGTAAGCCCTTGCAACCCCATCCAGGGAAACAGATTTTAAAGGTATTTCATCAAGGCCAACAAAAACATCTTCCCTGAAAACAAAGCCGTTAATCCTCACATCCCTCACAGGGCTACCAGAAAGGCGTATCTCAGCGTTATAAGACTTGTTAGCATCAAGATCTTCCAAGGCTAAAGGAGCAGGCGCACCCATAGCTGAAATCCCCCCAGCGCTGGGCTCCGTGAATTTTATGTTGGCATTCCTCTCAAAACCATTCCTGTCCCTCACAGAAAAAGACGAAGGCAAAGAACTGCTTTGCACATCCTTGGAATCAGGCACCACGCTGAAAACTGCCTTGTAATTACGCCCGGAATCATCAGTAACAAAAACCTTGTACTCACCCAAGCTATCAGGATAAAAAGATAAGGGGAACTCAGGCTTGCCAACAAAAGAATACTGGCTTTCGCCAAACACAACCCTAACACTGCTAATAACCACGCTGTTTTCTTCAAGCAAAATTCTTACTTCTTCGCCAAGCAAATAATCATTCTTTTCAGCCCTTATAACACTATCTTGCTCCACGGCTAATTCTTCTCCGGAGGACACGGTGAATTCAGCAGAACCAAGCACGCCGGAGCTTCCAATAACACTTATAGTGTGGCTTCCAAGGGACTCAGGGAAAAATCTGTGCTCCCCCGAAACATTGCCAATAAGCCTGAAAACACTATCCCCATGTATTATCTCGACTTTGGTTCCCTCACTTGTATTCACAAAGAAAGAAACCTGGTCGCCTAACAAGTAATCTTGCTCTTCAAGCAAAATCATGGGTGTTCCCGGAAAAGATAACAGAGTTATAAGTAAGAAAAACATTGTACACAACCCTATTATTTTCCCTGATATCATCTTATGAACCTGTAGCTGAAACAACAATAGTCCCCGAACACTGGGATACCTGCATAGGCGGAGGATGCAACTGCCAGAACAACGAACCACTAGGAGGCTCGCCTGGACCAGTTTGTTTCTGAACATCCAGCCCTGAGTACTCAAAAGAGCTTGTTAAAACAATTTTTTCATCAAACAAAGTAGCTTCCTGAAGAGAATACCTTTGTCGTTCCAACGAAATATTCTGCCCTGTATCGCATATCATCGCAACTCCTTCCCCTACAACAGGGTCATCGCCACCGTACCCTCTCATGAAAACGTTCAAAGGCTGGTTTCCAATATTAACCACGCCCAGCTCTTTTTCATCTGAGTACATCATTGGCTCAACATCCCCGTAATCAATCTCAAGAGCGGAGAGGTTAAAAGCGTATAACTCATCAACAATAGTTGTATTATAATCATTTCCAGTAAACCCCTGGTTATTAGTAACAGTTGCATTGCAATGCCACGTACCATTAGTAGCGTAGTAAAGCACGCTAAACACACAAGAATAACCAGCTGTGTTCCCTGAAATAAATGATTGCTCGCAAGTGCCTTCATAGAAAGTGTTGTTGTCCGGCTCGCTTCCAGATGCGTTATGTAAATAGAATTCAGCGAACAATGAATCTATGTTGTCAGCTCCGTTCTCATCGTAAACACTTATATTGCACTGTACTTCCCTTGTAGAGCCAGGGTTAAGATTAACAACACCAGGCAATTCTATATTTGTTATTTCGGGATCATAAACGCTTACAGTTAAGTTCCTCGTCGCACTCATGCCAGGATTGCCTGCACTATCAACGCATTCAACTCTCCACTCGTAATAGCCATTATCAAGTGTTTCGCTGAAAGACTGCAAGGTATCCCTTTCTATGTTGTTATCTGTATCTACAACGCTCTCGTTTATAACAAGGGAACAAGAACTTACCTCGGAGTCATCTGAAACTTCATAGTAAAAAGATAACTCGTTATGAGTCATGTTCAAAGAACCGTCATCAGGGCTTAACAAGGTTATTGAAGGAGGCGTCCTATCCACGTACAAAGTATAATTAGATTCGTGGAAAGAAGACTCTCCCCTGGTATCAGTGCATTCAACGTTCCACTCAAATATTCCTTCAGGCACACCCCAAGATATGTTCTCCTCAACTCCTTCCGGGATGCCTAGAGAGGATTCAACTGCTTCCCAAGAACCAGAGAAATTAGCCCATAAAACGCACTCGGGAAGCTCAGAGTCATAATCATCTTCTGCTATAAAAGTAAAATCAACAATTTCCTGGTTCGTTAAATAATTATCCTCTGGGCTTACAAGGCTTACACTCGGAGGATAATTCTCAGTTACCTCGAGGTAAGAAGCATAAACATAAGTATTCATAGGCATACCTCCTCCTCCTGGCCTGGATACGTTAAACAAGTAAAGCCTTAAATCGGACAAGTCACCTGAAGGATTATCCCAAGTACAACTCATCCAGCCCTGAGAAGTTGCTCCTGGGACGAAACCAGAGCAAACATCAGTGGTTCCCTGCCTTAACGAAAAAGAAAACTGGGCGTTAGATTCGGTTTCTACAAAAACCCATAGAGTTACATTCATAGCAGTAGGCTGGACTGGTGAGGGAAAGCCAAATTCAGATATAAGGTTTTGGTTGCTTCTGGCTGCAACATAAGTAGACGTATCAGGTATATCGTCGTACCTTGCACTATCAACGATCTCCTCATAAGTAGAGCCAGTACCTTGATTCCAGTTATCCTGCAAAGTCTCATTTGGATCATAATAATTAATAACTGCACTTACAAATAAAGGAGTTACAGCAACAGCTACCAAGAATACTAGTAACACCATTTTTTTGTTTTCAAATATCATTTTATCTCCGTGTAAAACACTACTCGGTCAGTGTCAGGTCCCTGGTATCCGGGCAGCGTGGCAGGTATTCTTATTTCGAAGTCATTGGTGGAGTTAAAGCCAGGCATGCCTTTGTTAACTTTTGTTATGAATACGATGTTGTGCGTGCCGTCGTACTGCGTTCCGCCAGTGCTATAATCCCATAGTATTCCTGTCTTGAAATTTGAATTGTTAGTGCTGTTGTGAACCGGGACGTTTTCTATTATAGTGCCGAATATGTCGAAGGACTCGGTTTCAGCAGGCTCCCCGTTAAAAGTGTATGTAAGGTTTACTGAATCAGAAAAATTAGTTGAGCCTAGTGCTATGTCAAGTGCTTCGAAGTCCAAGGGTGATGGGTCGTTATTTGTATTCCTTCCGAGGGCTTGCAAGTCCATCCATGATATGTCTGAATCGTAGTCTGTTACGTATATGTTGCTGCCAGTGGAATTTTCAACTGCCCAGTCAAACAACAGCCCGGTGGAAGCGTCTGTTACTTGTAAAGTGTCATTGGTTGTTCCCATTGCGTAATGCCAGAACTGCACGGTTATATTCCTTGAAGCAATGTTGTTGTCATAAGTCTCTTCTATAACTCTTTGGTCAGGGTTTGCGTATACGAATATTTCTGTTGTTCCAACAACGGTTGTATAGTTAACCGTTACGTTAACTGATTCGTTCACGTCCAGGAAAGGTATGTTTATATCGCTTCCTATCTGGTTTCCTGTTACGTTGATTTCGTCTTCCCAGAACTGCACGTCGAAGTCCTCGGCAGGGCTTCCTCCTATGTTCCTAATGGTTGCTGTTATGGTTATGTTTTCTCCTTCTGATGGCATTTCGTTGCTGAAGAATATCTCTGAAGCATTAACAGATATGTCAGGTATTGGTATGAAGAAACTCCTGGTTTCGCTTGTATTCGTGTTCATGGCTTGGTCTGTACATGTTACGTTCCAATGGTATAGGCCTCCTGACATGTTATGAAGCTCTACTATTTCTTCCTCGTTGTTTGTAACATTAAGGTTTTCTTCTATTAAGTCTTCGTTAAGGGTTACAGAGCACATTAAGTATTCAGCCATGTTATCCGTTGGGGTAAAGCTAAGGTTTACGGATGTTGAGGTTATGTTTTCCTCGTCATCAGGGTAGTTCAGGTTTATGAAGGGGGCTTCGGTGTCCTGGTATATTATTATTGGGGTGGTGTTAGCTGTGTTGCCTGCGAGGTCTGTTGCTTCAAGTATTACTTCGTATGCCCCGTCGCTTAGGCCTGTAAGTGTTTCTGATAAAGGGGTTCCGTTTTGCGCGGTTCCTTCTGCCATGTTTGTGTTGTTAACATACAAGGTGTAGTTGATCGTGGGTGAAAGGTTGTCTGTGATTACAAAGTCAATAACGGGCTCTGAGTTAAACCAGGTGTTGTTCTGAGTGGTTATGTTAGGGACGGGGTCTTCAATGTCAACGTTTAGTGTCCATTCATCGCTTACGCCAACGCTTTGGAATATGGTTGTATCGGTACATTCAACCCTCCAGTCATATATTCCTGCCATGCTTTCAACTGTGAATTCGTTGACTGCGTTGTTCTGGACGCTTGTGTTTGTCTGGTTTAAATCGTTGTTCAAGTAAAGGGAACATTCCTGGATTCCTGTGTCGTCGCTTACGTTATACGTAAAAGTATTAGTTGATTCGTTGCTCCAATAACCGTCAGGAGGGCTTAGTAGTGTGACGTTAGGCGGTATGAAAACGTTAAAAGACCTGGTTTCGCTTATATTCCAATTGTTGGCCTGGTCAGTACATGATACATTCCAGTGATGCACTCCTTCAACCAGGTTTTCTGCCAGGAAGCTTTGTTCCACGCCGACGCCTACGCTGAAAGGCCCATGACTGGTTCCGCTTACGTTTATTTCACACACAGCGGTGCTTGCCATGTTGTCAAAAACAGTGTAGTTAAGCTCTACATCCCTGGTTGTAAAGTTAGCCGCGTCATCAGGGCTTTCCAAGATGATCGTGGGGGGTTCAGTGTCAACGAATATGGTTATAGGAGTGCTATTAGCAGCGTTACCGGCTTCATCGATTGCTTCAAGTATTATCTGATAAGTCCCGTCTGGCAACGAGGAAAGGCTTTCCACTATTGTTTCAGGGTTTGAAGCGTTTCCGGTTATATCAGGGGTTCCGTTAACGTACAAAGTATAGTTTATAGTGCTTGCAAGGTTATCTGAAACGGAGAAGTTAATCTCGGGCTCTGAGTGGTTAAACCATGTTTCGTTAAGAGTGTTAATAACCGGCACTGGCGGGGTCAAGTCTATCGTTATAGTTACGAGCTCTGAGTCTTTCTCCCTGCCAAGATAATCAGTTGCACGCACCATTATTTCCCTTACGCCTTCGTTAAACTCTATTATTATTGATTCACTGGCATTGTCAAGGACTTGGCCTTCATAAACCGAAGGACTTCCATCTATGAAAACAGTGTAGTTAATCATTCCGTTAGTATAATCCTGCAATGTAAAGTTCAATTCTACTTCGTCGTTGCTGAAAATGCTTTCGTTTAAAGGAATGTTAATCATAGACCTTAACACGGAGATGTTAACAGAAGCATTATTATGAGAAGTGTTCAGCTCATCTATCTCATCGTAAGGGTCTACGAGTACGTGGATTTCATGTAATCCTTCAGGGATGCTCCAGTTAACGGAGAAAATGGTTGAGCCATTAAAAGCCACGTCTCCTGTGTCGTTTCCTATGAATACACCGCCTTCGTTAGGGTGTCCCTGCCAGAACTCAACTAATACATCGAAAGCACTTATACCTCCTATGTTGCTAACATTAGCAGTTATGTTAAGCAATTCGAACAAGTCAGGGTTCGTGTTGTTAAAAGATATCCTTGTTTCATCTATGTAAAGGTCTGGCTGGTTAATCACAAACCTCCACGTATCACTCGTATCAGTGTTTCCAAGGTCATCAGTACAAGTTACGTTCCAGAAATGCTCGCCGTCCTCAAGCTCTGGCACGGTGTGAGTGAAGTTCTGGCCTGAAAAACCAGTTATGTTCTCTATGAACCTGTCCCCAAGAGGGTCTGTTACGTATAAGTCACACGAAATAGGTATGCTCTCGTTGAAATCCACGGCGTTCCAAAGGAATGTTATGTTGTTAAAATTAAACGTCTCATCAAACTCAGGCTCCAGCAAAGTAATAATAGGAGGATCAAGGTCTACGTGGAAGGATTTCGGCGTGCCATTAACACCAACGTTGCTGCTAGGGTCAATACATTGCACGTCCCAATCATAGGAATCACTTGTAAGGTTTGTAAGCGTAAAATTATGCTCTACACCGTGAGTAATATTAGTGCTTGTGATGTTCGGCACTCCGTTAAGCAGCAACGTACACTCATCTATTTCTCCTGAATTGTCAAAAGCAGTGTAAAACAAAGTCATGTTAACCGTGTTATTCCTGTAATTATGCGGCGGGTCACCCAGGATAACCGTTGGGGGCTCCTGGACAGAGAAATTCCTTGTCTCGCTCATATCAGTGTTATTCGCAAGGTCCGCGCACATCACGCTCCAGTTAAAATCCCCGTCAGGGAAGCCTGAAACAACTTCTTGGTGTGGCTCAGAGTTATTAACAATAATCCCTGTCCTGTTCTCCACGCCATCAACGTACAAGTCACACATCATTAACGGGGATAAGTCATCCGTGGCAGTCCAGTTAAAAGTAACCGTACTGGTTTCCAATAGCTCATCAATTAAAGGGTTATGAAGAGTTATAACAGGAGGGTCAAGGTCAACGAAGAAAGTCCAGTTCGGAGGCGCGTAAGTGTTAGCATCCGTGTCAGTACACGCAACCGTCCAGTTATACTCACCTGGTGACATGTCTTCTAATTCGAAAGTGTTATTCTGCTTGTTCAATATTATGCTATCCGTCTGGTTTGACTCTCCGTTAACAAATAACTCGCAGCTTACAATGTTAAAATCATCTTCAGGGAAATAAGTAAGGGTTACGCTGTCCGTGTCAAACCACGTATCATTTGCAGGGCTCATCAATGTAACATTCGGAGGAGCATCTACTTCGAAGAAGTATTCATCTGAAATGTTGAACAAACCTGCTTTGTCCGTACAATCAACAAACCAAGAATAATTTCCATCACCCAATAAGTAGTTGAAAGTGTACTCAGTCCCGTTAGGCACCAACAAGCTTTCAGCTATAGGGAACGTATCGCCTTCCTCAGTCAAGTATATGTCACATGAAAGCTCAGGGGAAACCTCGTCCTCAACAAGGAAAGTGAATGAAACATTATTAGCAGTTTCAACAGTGTTATTCAACGGGTTTAGCAAGTCAATATTATAAGGAGGCTCAGTGTCCACATAGTAAACCCAGTCACTTTCAGCCATGCCAGTCAGGCTGTTAGTATCAACACACTGCACGTTCCAGTAATACGCGCCGTCATCCATATCTGTTACAAGGAAACTGTTATCAACCCCTGGGTCTATATTCGTGTCAGTCTGGTTAGGCTCGCCGTTCAAAAACAAGGTACAGCTAGGGAAATCCATGGTTCCCTCGCTTGGAATGTACGTAAAAGTAACATTTCTTAACAAGTCACCCGTGTTATTAGCAGGGCTTACAAGGTCAACCCTTGGAGGAATTATAACCGAAAAATTATTTGTCTCACTCATATTCCAATTGCCTGCCTGGTCTGAACAAGCAACACTCCAATTATAATCATCAGTAATAAAACCATCAACCGTATAATTAGCTATCTCACCGTTAAGAGAAGTTATGTTGGTAGCGTTGACCACTCCGTCTATGTACAAGTCACACGTCAGGTTCTCAGCCAAATTATCAGTTGCATTCCACATAAAATTGTAGGAAGACTCGTTAACAACCTGATCCGGGGAGGGGTCTAGTAATTCTATGCTTGGAGGAGTCCTGTCAACCACGAAAGTCTTATTAGGAGTACTCCCTGTGTTAGAAAACACGCCTGCATCAACACACATCACACTCCAATCATAAAATCCTTCATCAAGGCTTATAAGAGAGAAATTTGACTGGACGCCTGAAGTTATATTAGTGGAGTTTGTCTGGTTGAACAGCCCGTTAATATATAACTCGCAGTACTCAAATCCATCGTTATCCAAAGGAGTGTAAAGCAAGTCAAGATCTGAAACGCTTAAATGAGTGTTATTAGAGGGGAAGTCCTGTGTTACTACAGGGCTTTGGTTTATCGTAAGATTCCACGTATCGCTAAAACCAATGTTACCTCCTATGTCTATGCACATAACATTCCAGTAGTTAAAGCCGTCAGGGTACCCGGTTCCGGTTTCAAACACGGTTTCCCCGCTCGTAGCATTAGTAGTTATATTTGGCTCATCGTTGAAGTTAATAGTACAAGTAAGAGGAGGCCAGTTATCAAAAGCTGTGTAAGAGAATTCAATGGTTGAATGATTGAAGTAAGAATCATTTTCAGGGGTGTGAAGGTCTATTGTTGGCGGGGTGAAGTCGCCAAAGAAAACCCATTCATCGCTGGCACCTACGTTGTTGTTTACATCAAGACATTCCACGCGCCAAGAATACTGGGATTCCTCAACAGGTATGCTGAAAGAGTTAAGCCCGTTAACATTTATATTAGTATCAGTCTGGTTCCAAGTGTTGTTTACGTACAAGCTGCATTCCTGTATTCCGAATCCGTCGCTTGCGTTGTACTCAAGCGTTGCCGTAGTTGTATTCACACCTGTATAATTCTCAGGGCTGATAAGGGTTACATTGGGAGGAACATCAGATATGGTCAGATCAAATAAGTCTGTTGTGTTCTGGTTTCCTGCCAGGTCAAAACAAGATAACTGCCAAGTATAACTTCCAATATCGAAGCCTTCAACGGTTGTAAAAGTCTGCGTATCATTAAAAGAAGTTACCGTTTGGTTTAAAGCACTGTCGATGTATAACTCGCAAGTCATATTAGGAGATCTCAAATCCTGGACGGTCCAGCTGAAATCCACGCTTGAACTAGTAATATTAGCGTTATCCTCAGGGAAATGAACTGTTAAGTTGTAAGGAGCCTGCCTGTCAATATCAAAATAAAACGTGGTAGAATTACCTGTGAGGCTGCCAATATCCGTACAGGACACACTCCAATTATACCTCTCCTCACCTAAGCCTGAAACAAAAAAAGAATTCTGTACGTTTTCCTGAGCGCCAGTATCAGTCTGGTTCCACGCACCGTTTATGTACAAGCTACATTCATCTATCTCGCTGAAAGTCTGAGGCGTATAAAGGAATTCTACGGGGTCATCGTTAATCCAGGAATCGTTTTCAGGGTAGTCAAGCGTAACAACAGGTTCCTGGGTTGTCATAACATTTACTTCCTCAGAATCAGAAGGAGCCGTTGAGTACTTTGACTCAGCAAGACACCTGACATGGGCAGAGCCAGGGGTTCCGCCTTCAAGAGTGAAAGTTACATTCACGGATTCGTTGAACAAGTCAGCAGGCGTTTCAGGGTTGGACTGCCCGTCACCCAGAGTTATAGTGCCACTGCCACCAACATTATTCCAGGAACCTGTTTCGTTGCTCTGCGCGTAAACCTCGATGTCAAGGCAGTTCCCCATGTAACAATCCACTTCGCAAGACAGCGTGAAATTCTCTCCTTGCCCTACGAATAAAGACTCGTTTGGCTGCAACAAGAAAGAAGAAAGCGTTCCAATCTGCATAAAATCGTGTATGTCCACGAAGCTGGAAGGATGATCAACGACATGGGTGAAAGACCTTGCCTGGTTAGGATGATCGTTTTCAAGGTATATGTGATAGTAAAGCCTGTCCGTACTCTCAATCCACACATCCCCGGCAGGCGAACAAGTCCCGGAAACAGAGGCGTCATCAGACGTCGTAGCGCCATCAGTGTTTGAGCATATAAGAGAGGTCTGACCTCCAGCGGATTCCTTGTACAAATACCAAAAAGCATCTATACGCCCATCTCCCTCGGAGAAGTAAGATGTGAACTGGACGGTTGAGCCCCCAGGGACTTCTGCGCCATTAGAACCCATGAAAGGACTTGTAGCACCAACCACTTGAAGGGTTTGCCCTGAAGGTATCGAGCCGGAAACAGTGTTCTCAACACCATCGGTTTCCTGTGCTAATCCTATCTGGCACGGAAAAACTGTGCAGTTAGTCGTGCTTGTTTCATACCATAAGCCTGTGTAAATCACAGGCTCTACATTAACGCTTACATTCCTGGTCTCACTTACATTAAAGTTTCCTGCAACATCGTAGCACTGAATTGCCCATTCATGATCCCCATTAGCAAGGTTTGCGCTCATGCTCTGCTCCGTGTCCCTAGCCACGCTCTCCTGCGTGTTCACAACTTCGTTGTTTACAAGGAGGGAGCAGTTCTGTATAGGGGAAGCGTCCGTAACGTTGTAAGAGAATGTTATCACGCTTGACTCTGTGAATTCAGCGTTGTCCTCAGGGTTTAATAGTTCTATGCTTGGAGGAGTTGTATCTACATGTATATTCCTGTTGCTAGGAGCGAACATGCTTGCTCCTGTATCATCCCAGCACTCTACGTTCCATTCATAGGATCCGTCACCTGAAAAAGAAGCGCTCAAAGTATTTGTTACGCCTTCGTTAATATTTGTACTAGTGTTTTTTATGCTCCAGCCTCCATCGCTTGTGTAAATAGAACAGTTCATTATGTCGTTGTCTTCATTTACAGGGATGTATTGGAATTCCTGCACTAGATTACTCGTGATATAGTTGTTAGGAGGGCTTTCAAGGCTTATTGAGAAAGGACCTGGCTCCGTATAGTTTATAGTGTAAGATATTGCGTCAATATCAAGGCTTATAGCTACATCCCTTCTAGCGTTACCCGGCGTGCTAAAGGAGAAAGAAGTGTTTAGGTAAACGTAGTACGTGCAGTAGTCAGGCCAGTTATCACAGTTGCTGTCCGTGAACGACTGGGGTCCTGTTGTGTCTATGTTGTTATTAGTCCAGGTAAATGATTCTGTGCCTGAAGCAGTGCTGCTTCCTACTAATATCTCGTTTCCATTCCCAGGTGTCTGGTCGTGGTCGTAGTAACCTTCCTGGGTTCCTGAAGGGCTTTGGATTCCCCCGGAAGTTGTTAGTGTAAATGTTGCGTTATAAGTTATTTCTTCCAGGAAGAAGCTCGTTGCGTCCTCAGGTATGTCTATCGTGTGGACGCAGTACACGTCGCATGACAGGGTTGCATCCTGAGAATTTATTACTTCATCAATGCACCCGCATTCAAAAGTTGTATTGGTTTCGCTGAACAACGGGTCTTCAGGTGTCAGAGTAAAAGTATATGTTTCTCCTGGCGTGATATCCCTGACGCGTTCCCAGTAGCCAAAGCATTCCCTGGTTGTGAAGTTGTAGTCTTTGC
>PWLK01000024.1 GCA_003560545.1 Candidatus Woesearchaeota archaeon
GCTGACAAAAGCTATGTAGTAATGACGAAAGACCCCTTACAAGAAGAATACGCAGGCATTGAAGCACCCTACGGGCCATGCGAAGCAATAGTATCAGGTAAAGTGACGGGGGATTTGTATTTCGTTAACAGAGAAACAGGTAAAATAGAGGAAACAGAGATAGGAACCAAAGAAAAAATAGTAAGATACGAAAAACTCATAAATGGCGAAAACTGTGTATACGAAGAACTGCCTGAACAAAAAAGGAAAACCAAATGCCTTAACAACCAAGAAATAAAGAAAATATACAACGTATCAATGAAAATAGAAGACTTGTTCGGGAAGCCAATGGATATAGAAGGCGTAATTGCCAGGAAAAAAATATGTGTAGTGCAGGCAAGACCGATAACAACTAATGGAGGAGGATAAAAATGGATGCATTAATTGTGATGGATTACATAAACGAAATAGTACACCCTGAAGGGAAGTTTAAAGGCAAGGGGTACGCTTCTTTCTGCAAGGAGAACAATGTTTTGGAAAACGTGGCTGAAGCAGTCAGGAAGATGAGGGATGAAAACGCTAAAATCGTGTACGTAAAAGTAGGCTTCTCACCTGATTACTCTGACCAGCCCAAGAACTCGGTTTTATTCGGAAAAGCACATGAATTCAAAGCACTGGCAAGAGGGACTTGGGCAACAGAATTCCACGAAGCCCTAGACGTTAAAAAAGATGATTTCGTTGTGGAAAAGAAAAGAGTAAGCCCATTCTACAATACGGACTTAGATGAATACCTGAAAAAGAATAAAGTAATAGACGTATACCTGGCAGGCGTAGCCACAGACCTAGTAGTCCAATCAGCAGCCAGGGACGCGCATGACAGGGATTACAACGTCTACGTGTTAAAAGACTGCTGCGCCGCAGGCAGCGCTGAAGACCATGAAAACGCGTTGAAAAACATGGAGAAATTCGCCAGGATTGCAGCGCTCAAAGACTTACCTTAAGGTGGGAGGACTACAGGCGAAACCCGCCTACTTTCAGTTCCTTTCCAGCAAAAATATTAGAGTTCCCAGCGTAGTTTACTACTACAAAGAATTATTTTCCATATTATCAATAATTATTTTTGTAGTAATGTTTATATATTATAATGCTTACAATTACTTCAATTATAGGTGATTTGAATGCTCACAGAACTAGACAATGTTAAGACAACTATAACTATAAGCTTGGGAACCAAGAACAGGCTGAGAAAGCTTAAAGGCAGCTTAACCTATGAGGACTTCATAAACTACATACTCAGAAAAAAACAGAAGAACTACGCAGAAATCCAAAGCCTTGAAAGAAAAGGAGCAACAATAAAAATCAAAAACAAAACATTTCCTTTCAAGCACAACAAGTATAACGAATCAGAAAACTTCAGGTTTGACATAGAGCCGGAAAATCTCCGAGAAAAAACCAGCAACATTAAAGAAGAATACGAATCATACTTCGCCATGCTGGCAGAAGCCATAAAAAAAGAAATAAACCCTTCCTTCAAGCACAAAGGCAGGATAGAAGACTACTACAACTGGGAAAAAGAATTCGAAACACTAGGATTGCCAAGAAAAGCCTTTGAAGAAGATGTATTGGAAAAGCTGCTGGACTACAAGCAAGGCGAACACTTAGAATGATCGAAGAATTAGAAGAATACTTTCCAAGCATAAACAAGGTAGTAAAAGAAAAGAATTATTCTTTCAGGATAAGGCTCTATGAAGAAGAAAGCTCTTTCACGATAAACTTGTTAGCAAAGCAAAGAGATAATAAAAAAGAAAGAACAATAAAACTCAGGATTGGGCTAGCAAGGCATAAAAACATTATCGAGAGCGGCCACCCAGAAGAGCCGCACTTCGAAATAGACATCTACAAACGAGATGATAACTCTTTCTCCGCCACAGTGTATTTCACATTGCAAGCAGAAAAAGAAGAGCTAATAAGATATGCAAAAGGAACCATAGTTATAATCGCTGAAACACTGAAAAATATTATCATAAAAAACAATTTAAGCGAAGAAACCATGAAAGAAATAGTCAATGAAAAAAGAGTAATTAAAGAACTCTCAGAATACAAGCCAAGCCTTATAAAAAAACTCAAAGAAAGCTTCAAAACAGGAAACCTCATCCTGAGAACAAAAGAAGGAACAAAAACCATAACTACTCTTCACAATCTAAAAAAATATTTAGACATAGAGGAACTACAACCAATATACTTGCCATTAAAAGAAGAAGCAAGGAAATAACAATTTAAATCAAATCTAGCAAATGACGTTGAAGCCCTTAACACAGCACTTTATTTAAGGTAAAGACAGCGAACCCGGAAACATTACGAGTTTCTTCGTAAAAAAGCACAGGACAAGTCCACAGAAAGAGTTTATAATGAAATACTATTTTCTCAAGGAATAGCTTTTTCGGAATCAAAAAGCAAAACATTTAAATAAAATGAATCATTTATTTCGAATATAACTCGAAATTGGTGATTCAAATGGTTAGGCTTTCAGACAAGGCTATAAGCGTCATTTCAGACCTTGAATTTAAAAACAAATATTATTTCAAGAAAAAAGACATAGAACAACACTTCGACAATAAAAAACAGCTATACGACTTCATATACAACCAAAGAAAAAACAATAGAATAATCAAGCTGAACAAAGACAAATACTTCCTTGTCCCAATAAAAGCAAGGCATAGAGCGTGGACAGACCACCCGTTAATAATCGCACACGAAATAATGGATGGGAAAGATTACTACGTAGGAGGATGGTACGCCGCGCATTACTGGGGGCTAACGGAGCAAGTGCCTATGCAGGTAGACATATACTCGCCTAATAAGTACGGCAAGGCAAGAATCCTTAACAAAAGATTTGTGTTCCACAGAATAAGGCGTGAAGCGCTAAAAAAAAGGACTAAAATAAAAATAAGTGGTAAAGAAATATTCATTATAAAAAAAATCGTAGCAGAAAAATGGATATCAAAAAAATAACTGAAGAAGAAATAAAGGAAATCATAGCAAGAACAGGATTTGACTATGACCTGATAAAAAAAGACTATTACATAACCATACTTTTATACTTGCTAAAAGATGTAAAAGGAATTTATTTTAAGGGAGGCACAGCGCTAAACAAAACCTTGCTCAACCATTCAAGGATAAGCGAAGACATAGACTACACACTAGAAAAGCCTATAGCAGAAGTAAGAAAAGAAATAACTGAAAAGATAAACAGATCAGGGATCTTCGGCATCATCACAAAAGATAAAGACGTAGAAGGCTTTACAAGGCTAATAGTGCCATACAAAGAAAAAGAGGCTTCTGGAATAATACTGATAGACTTAAACGAAAGAGCCAAGATGCTCACAAAACCTGAAAGCAAAGAAATCAAGCATTTCTACCCGGGCATGCCAAAGTTTTCAGTGCTATGCCTCTCCACAGAGGAAATGATTGCAGAAAAAATGGCTGCTGCAATACAAAGGAATAAGCCTCGGGACCACTACGACTTGTACAGGATAATCAAGAACAAAAACCGCATAAATACGGATATGGTAAAAAAGAAATGCGAGGAAACAGGGAATGAATTCAACATAATAAGGATGTTCAACAGGGCAAAAAAGCTATATAAGCACTGGAACGAAGACTTGCAGCCACTGCTCGTAGAAGAAGTAACATTCGAGGAAGTAATGAAAACAATCTCCAGCTACTTCGGCCTAAAAGAAGAAAAAGAAAAGCTGAAAGACAAATAACAATCCGGAAACATTACGAGTTTCTTCGTAAAAAAGCACAGGACAAGTGCAGTGAAAGCGCTTAAAAATACCAGGGAGTTCTTATTTTGTGTGAGGGACCGAAAAACTTATATAAGATTAAATAATATTATTTAATACAATGGTTATAAAAACGTTTAATGTAAGCGAGGAAACCTACAAAAAGTTTTCCAGTTACTGCAAGGAAAACGGGTTAAGCATGAGCAAGCAAATAGACATGTTCATGAAAAGCCAGGTAGAAGAAGAGCCAAAAGCAAGAAAGGAATACCTGGAAAAGCTTGACAGGATCAGGAAGGCAAGGTTTGTGAAAGTAAAAGGCTCCCTCATGGAAAGATATTAATGTTTGAGCTTGAAATCTCTGAAGAGCTGGAAAAAAAAACTTGCCAAGCTAGGCAAAAAGAACAGGAAACAATTAAGCATAATCAACAAGAAAGTTCTTGAAATATTGAAAAACCCGCACAGGTACAAAAACCTGAAGGGAGACATGAAAGGAGCGAAAAGAGTCCACATAGACAGCCACTTCGTATTAATATTCGAAGCACAAGGAAACGTCGTAAGACTCCTGGATTACGACCACCACAACAAAATATACTGAACACACAAATTGCTGCCTAGAAAAAAACCCGGAAACATTACGAATTTCCTCGTAAAAAAGCACAGGACAAGTCCACAGAAAGGGTTTTTAAAGAACGAGTTTATTCTTGGTTTCAGCCATCCAAGAAACAAAAACATTTAAATATGCGATATCACTTATTTATGTGAAAGGTGGCTTGTATGGCAAACATAACATTATCAGTGCCTAACGATGTGCACGAAGACATGAAAAGGTTTTCAGAAGTAAAATGGAGCGAAGTAGCAAGGAAAGCCATAATAGAGAAAATAGAAGCGATGAAAGCAGCAGACAGGATAGCCGGAAAGAGCAAGCTGACAAAGAAAGACATAGAAGAATTCAGCAAGATGATAAAGAAAGAAGCAAGAAAAAGATACGTAAAAGAATAATTATTGATTCAAACATATTGTTCTCCGCC
>PWLK01000066.1 GCA_003560545.1 Candidatus Woesearchaeota archaeon
AAAAACAATCATACATAGGAATAATATCTGCTTTCCTCGAAGCATGGAAAGGGACAAGCGATGGTTTTACAAGGATTTTTGCAAAGGAAAAAGGCTTAAGGGAAGAAATCTTATCCCTTAACTACAAATGCCTTGACCCAGGAATCATAAGCAAGCCCGTATTAGAGCAGGCTGCAAGCACTATAATGATGAGCGGAACCTTAACACCTACGTACATGTACAGGGAAGTCCTTGGCTTCGAAGCAGAAAGAACCAGGGAGGTAACCCTGGAAAGCCCTTTCCCCGAAGAAAACAGGTTATCAATGATAATTCCGAAGACGAGCACTAAATACACTGCGAGGAATGAAGAGCAGTACAAGGAGATAGCAAGCATTACCACAAGAATTGTAAATGCGATACCTGGGAACTCAGCTGTTTTCTTCCCAAGCTTTAAGCTAAGGGATGATGTTTACAGGAATATGCGTGACTGCGAAAAAACGGTTTTCGTGGAAAGGCCTGGGTTGACGAAGAAAGAGAAAGAAGAGCTTCTTGAAAATTTTAAGTCTTACAAGGAAACAGGTGCTGTGTTGCTAGGTGTTATAAGCGGTAGCTTCGGGGAAGGAATAGACCTGCCAGGGGATTACCTGAAAGGCGTTGTCGTTGTTGGCTTGCCATTGCAAAAACCTGACCTGGAGACCAAGGCACTTATTGATTATTACGATAAGAAATTCAGAAAAGGATGGGATTACGGGTATTTATTCCCTGCTTTTAACAAGACATTGCAATCCGCGGGAAGATGCATTAGGAGCGAGACTGACAGGGGAGTAATAGTTTTCTTGGATGAAAGGTACGAGTGGCCTAGTTACAGGAAGTGCTTCCCAAAGACATGGAACTTGAAAACGACGATGCTCTATGAAGGGATGATAAAAGATTTCTTTAAACAGTAAAGTATAAAAAACAATCATCCATTCCAAGATTTTATGAAAGAGAAATACGAGGAGCTAAGGAAAAAGCATGACTTGCCTGGTTTTGAAGAGATGGATGCTTATTTTGAGATAGGCAGCGTTGACGAGGATTCTAATATTTTAAGAGAAATCGCAAAGAAAATACACGACAAAGTTGACAATTACACAATGATCTTTGAAAGCCTCATCCAGGCAGATGCAAGGCTTAGCAATATGCGGGAAGCAGGGAGCATGACTCCCAAGGAACGGGCTACCTTAAGCCATTTGTACAACAAAGGAATGATAATCACCAGGGAAGCCCTTGAATTAGGAGTGGAGTATTCCGAGGAGAAAGCAGCGGGTTTCATAAAGAAAAGCTTTGAGGAATGGAAAGAAATGAAAGATGATATTCTTATGATATTAAAGAAGATGAAAAAGGCGTGGGGCGAACAAGTCAAGATAGAAGAGGACAGGGGTTACTTCGGATGAAACTTTTGTTGATAATGGGTCCTCAGGGTTCTGGTAAGGGAACACAGGCAGAGCTTATAGCAAAAGAGTATGGCTTGAAGCATGTTTCTATGGGAGATATTCTGAGGGATGAAGCACGCAGGGAAACCGAGCAGGGAAAGCTCTTAAGGGAATATATGAATGCGGGGAAACTCATCCCGGATGAGATAAACGACGGGCTTGTAAGGAGCGTTTTTGAAGGGAACAAAAACAACGGGTTATTATTGGATGGGTATCCGAGGAATAAGCATCAGGCAGAGTACTTGCTGGGCATTGCAAGGGTTGACGGGGTTGTCGTTGTTAACATTAGTGACGAGGAAGCTGTGAAGAGGATTGGGAAAAGGCGTATTTGTACTGCTACGAAGAAGATCTATATTGATGACCAAGTCACCGAGGAAGATGTTAAGGAGTGCGAAGCTGCTGGTGGCAGGATCGTGCAGAGGGAGGATGATACTCCTGAAGCTGTGAAAAAAAGACTTCGGATTTACCATGAGAACACTGCTCCGTTACTGGAACTTTTTAATGAAAAGGGTGTGAAGGTTATTGTTGTTAACGGGGAGCAAAGCGTTGAAAACGTTTTCGGGGATATCAAGAAAGAGTTATCTTTGTTATTCTAGTATTTTTCCTATTATTATTTCAGAGTATTTTTCTTGCTGAGGAATATAAATTACGTCTGTGGTTCTTCTTAGTATTTCGAAGCCTCTGCCTCTTGAAGATCTGCTATTAGGGTCATATCTTTTTATCAGTTCCCGGGCTTTATCGTTGCTTAGAGGTGTTCCGCTGTTTCCTACTCCTGCAAGAACATATGTCTGGGTTGCTAGTAGAGATACGTATATTTCTTTGTTTGGGCTAAATTTGCAAGAGTGTTCCTGTGCGTTTTGTATTATTTCTGATACTGCCAGTACTGCTTCGTTTACAGATTCAAGATTGGTGTTCTTTGCAAGCAGTTTTTTCTCTATGTTTTCGAGTGTTCTTATAAGGCCTTTCTGGGACGCAGCATTAACCACGTATTCAGTGTAAGAATCTCCGTTTAGGTCTTCCGGATTTATGCTTGGTGCTTCGCGGTATTTCTTTGTTGTGTGTATGCAGTTTTCAAGGCTTTCCATTTTTCTTAGTTGTAGTTTATTCCTTGTATGAATTCGTTTGCTATGCGTCTCATGCTTGCATTGTTTATGCTTGATGCGTAGCCCGTGTTTAGTGTTTGGGTCAGGGTTTTTACTTTTTCTTCGAGGGCTTTGTCTTTCTCCGGGATGTTCTGTAATTCTCTTGTCATTGAGGCTAGTGTGCCGTAGCATGCCTGCATGTTTGTTTCTGTGATTCTCACGTATTTTTCTGCTATGTTTTTTGCTGTTTTGTAGGATTCCATGTTGTGTTTCTACTGGAAGTGATTAATAATTGTTTCGTTTTAGAAGGGGGTGGTGGTTTTCGGAGAGGCACAGAAACATTTTTGGAGGTGTTTCTTAGTTGGTGAGAGGGTGGTTTTGAACACAATTGCCTCTCCGAAATATACCCGAACAGGTATTTTCACCATTTAGCGGTAGGTATAACTACTATTTAAATGTTTCGATTTTTAACCACTTTTTAGTAACAAAAAATTATTTTTTGGGTTTGGAAAGCCTTAAAGCCCCATAAAAACCCAAAAGTGGCACCCCTGCACCCACCAGATAACCCAGGCCGAGCCATTCCCTGCTACGCCCGAGAGAACAATAATACTCTCTGAATTCCCTGCTTTCAGCGACAGACACGCTATCACTGCGTGCATTCGAGAGTTGCTCGCGCAACCCCTCATACTCCTCAAAAGAACCTTTTCTTGCCAGGCTAAAATCCTTCAGCCTGGACTCCAAAGAATCAATTTTTTCAACAATTCTTTTGTGCTCAACCATTGCAGGAACTTCCTCAGGGAAAGGGATTTCTGCCTTGTTAAAACAATAATAACTACCACCAAGGCCTGTTAAGATGCCAAAATACAAAGATGCCCCTATCTTGATCTTTCTGAAATCCACGGAAAAAGAAAGAACTGTATTCAAAATTTAAAGTTTGTCCCAAGAAGATGATGAAAAACAGAAAAATATTTAAATAAAAAAATATAGATTTAAAATAATAAAATCATATAAATAATAAATATATAAAAAATACATATTATAACAAAAATATGCGTATTGTTGGTGACGACGCTGTGAACAACATCATCAAAACCCTAACAAAAAACCCGGAAGGCCTCACAATCACAGAAATAGTAGAAAAAACAGGGAAACCCAGATCTTTCGTAAGAACACAACTAGCAAAACTAGAAGGAGGAAACAAAGTAGTGATAAGAAACGTAGGAATGGCCAAAATATACAAACTACAATAAGATGCCACAACAAAAAAACAAAACAAAACTGCTAATAACCACACTCCTCACAATACTACTAATAGCACAAGCAGGAGCCCAAGAAACAGGAACAAAAAACAACCCGTACACGATTTCTACATGCGAAGAACTCCAAAACCTAAACAGCGAAGCACACTACGCACTCACAAAAACAATAAACTGCGAAAACACCCTGATTAAAACAACGAAAGAATTCGGAGGCAGCATAGACGGCCTAGGACGCAGCATAAGAAACCTGCAAACAACACAAGGAAGCCTAATAGAAAAAAACAACGGGACAATAATAAACATAAAACTAGAAAACACAACAATAAAAGGCGAACACGACGTGCCAGGCATAGCCAGGGAAAACAAAGGCCAAATCATAAACAGCAAGATAACAGGAACACACAACGGAAAAACAATAAGCAAATACATAGGATTCAACAAGCCACGAAAAACACTAACACAAGAAAAAACCACGACACAAGAAGCATACGAGGAATGGACGCTTGAAACAACACTCCCAGGAAAATACAGTGAAGGCCTAACCATGCCCTTAATGGAATACGTAGAAGGAAAACTATACTTGATAGGAGGAAAATACGAAAACCAAGACCAAAACAAGACATGGACTTACAACCCGGAAACAAAAGAATGGACTAGAAAAGCAGACATGCCTATACCAACATCAGGAGTAGGAATAGCGTATTACAACGGGAAAATATACGTAGCAGGAACATTCAACGACAACCCCCTGCAAATATACAACATAGAAACAGACACGTGGAGCTTCGGAAGAGACATGCCTGAAGGAAGATATGACTTCGGGATGACGGCGATAAACGGAAAACTATACGCCATCGGAGGAGGAAGCTCAGAAACATATGACTCCACGAATACAACATTCATATATGACATAAACAAGTTTACGTGGAGCCTTGGAAGAGATATGCCAACACACAGGCAAGGATTCTACGGTGTAGTAGGCATAGTAACAGGCCT
>PWLK01000078.1 GCA_003560545.1 Candidatus Woesearchaeota archaeon
GACAGGGAGAACGTTCTTGTAATACAGGAATTCAGCGGCAGCTACGAGTTAGACGTTTACTCAACAGGAGACAGCGAAGACACGGAAGTGTCAAGCCTGAGCACAGGTACAACCAGCACTTCATCACAGGCGAGGTCGCTTGTACTTGGCGTGAAAGGAATACGAGAAGAAGTGGGAAGCGCGGCGTGGACTAATGGGCTTAACAACAACATCCGGGTTTTTGCGGATGACTCATATGATAATACGGTCCAGTCAGCGTACCGAACAGCTAATACAGTACAAGGATGGGAGACCACCCCTGAATGGACTGGAGAAGGGCCTGCGCTTTCAGCGATAATAGTGTTCAGCGAACAGGAAAGCTCAAGGAAAGGTTCGTTGTTCTTTGATAGCACAGGCCTGAGCACTGAGGAGGACACGACTTGGATTGTAACGTTTGGAAACGAAACCTTGGAAGAACCACAGCCGGGCTCAGCGTTTGGGAAGCATAATGTGTGGGACTCAGATTACGCTGGTGTTTGGCATCTTGATGATACTGATAGCACTATAAGGGATTCTACTTCAAACGAAAACCATGGGAGCGCCTTTGACGACGTGTTGCTTGGTGTGAATGGAAAGACTGGAAGGGGAGCACAATTTGATGGTGATGGCATATACGCGTCTCATATAGAAGTTCCTCATAGCGGTTCTTTGGCTATGTCTGATGAGGTTAGCGTTCAGGCATGGGTTCGTCCAAATGCACCTGGTCAGGCAAGTGCTTCGGGGATAGTGGGGAAAGCAAGAAGTAATTGTTGTTGGTATGAATATGGGATGAGATTGAATCCTTCTAATACTATAAGATTTGATGCGCCTGGAGTAACTGGAACACCAGAAAGCAGTGATGGGCAGATAACAACTAATGGTTGGACGCAGGTAACATTAACCTTTGACGGTGAGCAAAAAAAATTCTTCTTTGATGGGGAAGAAGATCGTTCAATAAGCATAACAGGCAGTTTTCAGGACTCAAACCAGCCTTTAAGGTTTGGGCGTATTTATGAACGTGGTAGTGATTGGGATGACACTAGGAGGTATGAAGGTGTGTTGGATGAAGTAAGAATTTCTAGGATTGCACGCCCCGCTGATTGGGTGCAGACCGAGTATAACAACCAGAACAACCCAGGAGCGTTTTGGACTACGGGTGAGGTAACAGGTGATCCAGGGGTTCCTGAGCCGGGTATTGCTATTACGAGAGAGCAATACTTGGAGGGGAGTGTTCCCATGGATGGAGGAGTTGTCAGCTTTAATGAGCCTGTTGGGGAAGGCAATCTTTTAGTAGTGGTTTCAGGGCACAGGCTTTCAGAGGATAATCCTGGTATTAGCGGGGGTGGCTGGGAGAGGCATTTTTCTGAGATTACTTTGTCAGGTGAAAACCAGTTTAGGAGGGGTTTGGCTGTTTGGAGTAAAGTTGCAGGTTCAAGTGAGCCTGGTATTATTGAGATTGATTGGGGCAGTGAGAGTGGCAGGGATGCTTGGGTTGTTTTAATGGAGTTTTCCGGCGCGGATGATTATGATTTCTTTGATTTTGTTACGAGTGATAGCGGGGAAGACTCAGTTAATGAACTATCCATAGAAACTATTGGTTCGCCTGGTTCTCAAGATGTCCTTGTAATTGGTGCTACTGCTCACAGGGATGCTATTTCAGGTCCTGTTTCGTATTCAGGCCTCGGAGATGAGGAGCATTATGAGTACGTTGAACCAACAGGAGGGTATACGGCTCATGCTTCTACGGCTTTTACTTATTCGAACTCAGGAGACCATGACTGGTATACAACTGCTAGCTGGGACGATTTTGAGCTTGCTACGGGCGCTCTACTGGTTTTTGAGCTAAGTTAAACAAAACATTTATATAGTATGGAGGGGTAGTTTTTAGTCATGATTAAGGCATTTAAGGGTTTTTTTAAGCGCTTCTTTAACAGGTTGTTTAAGAAGAAGAAAGAGGTTAAGCTGGGTTTGTACGGGCCTCCTAATGGGGGTAAGACGACGCTTGCTAATAAGATTTGTGTTGATTGGCTTGGCGAGGAGATGGGCGCTGTTTCTAATATTGCTCATGAGACCAGGGAGATTCAGGTTAAGGAGCAGATTGTTATTAAGAGTGGGAGTAAGCAGATTGGTTTTAACTTGGTGGATACTCCTGGTATTGCTACTAAGATTGATTATGAGGAGTTCGTTAAGGCTGGTATGAAGGATAAGGAGGCTAAGGCTCGTGCTAAGGAGGCTACGAAGGGTGTTATTGATGCTATTAAGTGGCTTGATGACATGGATACTGTTATCGTTGTTCTTGATTCCACGAAGGATCCTTACAGCCAGGTTAATATTACTATTATTGGGAATCTTGAGGCGAGGAAGATCCCTGTTTTGGTTGTTGCTAATAAGATTGATATGAAGAAGTCTAATTTGAAGAAAGTGCAGGCGGCTTTCCCTCAGTACAAAGTGATTGGGATAAGCGCTAAGTACGGGAAGAACATGGAGGATTTTTACAGTTCATTGTTTGACTTGGTGGATTAGGAGGAAAAATGTTAACACTGCAATTCATACCATACCATGAAATTGAGGATTTGGACTCTCAGAAGAGGATAAGCAAGCTTATGAAGGCTGTTAAGTCTAACAAGATTGTTTTAATGGAAGGCAGGCTTAAGAGTAACGAGGAAGCAGAGCTTATCAGGAAGACCATGGAGGAGATAAGCAAGGATTTTAAGGGTATTGAGTTAAGCGTTGTGAGAAGCACTCATATGGATTCTTCTTTCTTTAAGAAGGTGCGGGCAAGGTTTATTAACATGCTTCTTGGTAACAGGTACGGGTTTACAATTATAGGCCCGGCTAAGATTATCAAGGAGATTAAGCAGGATCCTGATAAGATCCAGTTGTTCACCGAAGAAGTTAAGGTTACGAAGAAAAAAAGGTAAGCCTGTACAAGGTTTATCGTTAAAAGGTGGTTTATATTCCCCATCAATGCGTTAAATGCGGTTATATGCACGGAGATGCCTCGGATGCTATATTGAAAGGTTGTACTAGTTGTGGGGGTAAATTGTTCTTTTTTGTTAAGAAAGACCAGGTTGAAAAGGCCAGGGAGAGAACTTTTGAGTTGTCTAAGAAGGAAAAGGTTCAGATAGAGAAGGATGTTTATGATATTATCGGGGATGAAATAGATACTGACCTCCCTGTTGTTCTTGATATTGAAAGTATTAACATTTTAAAGCCTGGGAAGTACGAGTTAGACCTTGTAAATCTTTTTAAGAAGAAGCATCCTTTAATCTATAAGTTGGATGAGGGGAAGTACGTCGTGGATTTGATTGAGAGCTTTAAGAAGTTTTCAGGTAAAAAAGACTAATTTTTAATAGTAAAAGTTGTTTTCTTATGGTTATGGAAGTTATCGTTGAAGGCTCGTCTAAGGCGAAGGTTGAAAAAAAAGAGGTTGTTGACAGGAAAATGCCTGTTTTTTATAATCCTGTTATGAGGCCTAACAGGGATTTCACCATGCTTTTTCTTGCAAGTACGAACAAGGACAAGATGAAGGTAGGGTTGCCTTTAGAGGGAAGCGGCATAAGAGGTCTTAGGATTATACAAGAGGTTAAGGCTTCTAAGATAAAAGAAATCTTGATTAATGATAAGAAGAAGGACTTCAAAAAAATATTTTCGTCGAACACAGCGCTGAACAAGTTGTCCAAGGCAAGAAAGAATAAATTCAGGGCTTTCAGTGAAGACGCCAATCTTTTCTTGCTAAACAACAAGTATTTTGACTACGTCGACGTTGACCCTTTCGGAACGCCGAATCCTTTCATTGACGCCGCAGTGCAAAGCCTTCGCAATAAGTCTTACTTAGCGGTTACTGCTACGGATACAAGCGCTTTAGCCGGCACGTACCCTGATGCGTGCAAGAGAAAGTACTGGGCTAAGCCTTTGAAGAACCACTTAATGCATGAGTTCGGGTTGCGCGTACTGATAAGAAAAATCCAGTTAGTCGGAGCGCAGCATGAGAAAGCACTAATACCTTTGGTAAGCTACTACAAAGATCATTATGTAAGGGTTTTCTTCGAATCAAGGAATTCCAAGAAAGAAGCAGATGAACTCCTTGAAATGCACAAGGAATACATAGATGACGGGGAAACATACGGCCCTCTCTGGATGGGTGAACTGAACAACCAAGGAGTTCTTCATTTAATGCGTGAAGAAGCAAAAAAGTTGTCCAAGAAAGGATTTGTGTCAGGTGACTCGGTTAAGCTATTAGACTGCCTTGCTGAAGAAACAGATGTAGGCGGCTTCGGATTCTTCGACGTACACGAAACCTCGAGCAAGTTCAAGGCGGAGAGCACGCCTAAATTTGAAAGAATAATCAAGTCCTTACAAGACCAAGGGTATAAGGCTAGCAGGACTCATTTTTCAGAGACAGGAATAAAAACCAATGCAGCTCCCCAGGAGTTCGAAATGGTCTTCGAATCACTCATAAAATAACTTATTTCTTCTTTTTCCCTGTTTTTTTTACAAGCGATAAACCTATGAGGATTCCCAGCACCAACGCTGCTACCATGAAAATATATGCTTCCGCCCCGAAAACAGTGCCTGCGTGCTCAGCGGAAAGCCTTGCAAAATCAGCGCTTGTAAACTGGGTCATCTCCCCGGCTTGTTCCAAGCCGTAAACACATATCTCTCCGGTCGGAAGGGAGCAGAACTGCTCGGGAGGGCACTCCGTAAGGATTCTCTGCGGTGCCCCAACACCACACTGGACTCCTGCCTCGCTTAAAACCTGCAAAGTGATTTCCGGGTGCTTGCTAATGACTTCTGGCATAAAAATGGGGGGATGAAAAGAAATATAAAAAATTATCCACCCAATCATTTTTCATTTTTTAGTGGTTAATAAAGGAAGGTTTTTATAGTTCTCAGTATTACACTAATTCATTATGGCGGGAAAGATGAAAAGGCTTAAGCCTCGAAAACTGGGTTTCAGGGTAAACCAGTTCTACTTATGCCCGGCGGAGTTCGGAGAAGCATACATAGGGATTACTAGTGAAAGAGAACTAGAAAAAATAATACTTGAAGCAAAGGAGAAAGTACTTGACAGGGAAATCTCGCACAGAAACATTCCTTACCTCGCCGAACACGTTTTGAATGCCGACAAAAAAAACAAGGAGGTTGACCTGGAGTACTTCAAAGGCGTAGCAAAGGAGCTTACCGGAACTTATAAGATAATATCGGAGAAAGCAATTGATGAGAAAGATATTGGAACGCTTTCCATAAGGGGTATGATTAACATCCCGGTAAAGCCAAGACGCGATGTAAGGAATCAGAGTGAGAGGAAGTACAACGTAAAACTCATAAGGCCTTTCGTGGAGAACGTTAAAGATATCTTGATGTTTGAGTTCAGGGGGAACACGCCTTACGAAGAATTCAACTTGCTTAAAGGCAACCTTTTCAGCGCTCTTAACAAAAGAGACAGGAAATTCGTGGAAGAACTCACAGACAAAGTAGTAAAGCATTATGAAGATAAAAAAATATTCTTAGCCAAAGACGAAATCAGAAAAGATTTGTTTGGAGAATCAGAAATAGCTGGTTACGATGTTGCGAGTGCCCTGACAATCCTTCACAAGCTGAAAAAAGAAGGCAATTTAAACATAAAAGAAAAAACTGATATGGATACATGGGAAAGCATTATGCCTTTTGACTACTTTAGCAAACCAGAACAAGCATTAAACGTTCTGCTAATGAAACACGATTTGAAAAAAACAAGGAAAGATAAAAGCTTTGAAAGAATGTACAAGATAGACAAAGAGCACATGGACAGGGTTTCAAGCAATCAATTCATGGAAGCCCTGGATGAAGGTATGACATCAAGAAGCGTCATAGTCGGAAGCCACGATTTTAGCACGGGTGCGTGGCCAGCTGTTTACGCGCTAACAGAGCACCACTACATGAACGGGAGAAGGTTTACAGGTTTCGGCCTTGAATTCAAAGGGACAAAGCATGAAACAATCTCTATCGTGTTTGAAGGAATACCTTCGTATCCTTTGAGCAAGAAGAAAATGAAGCTAAGCACAAGAATCGTGTTCGACCGGGTAAAAGGATTGCCGTACAGATTGTACAAAAACTTCTCTGTTCCAGACGAGTTTAACGCAACAGGATTGAACGCAAGCCCTAGGAATATGATTAACTTCGGGAAAGACGTGAAAAACAACTGGTACAACGACCATAAATGGGGTGAATACGATTACATGACAGGGAAACCAGCAGAGTGCTCTTTATGGGAGCCAACACTGGAAGTAAGAAAAAGCCAGTCTGCATTCGCAGCTCGCGAGAGAATAATGATAACGCCTTCAATGATACGGCAAAGCTATATCAACAATTACTTAGGTAAAAACCTGAAAAAAGAATTTAAGAAAAAATAAGTTAACCCACAGCCCTTCTTACATCGATTGTTTCAGCAGAATTGACGCCTTCAAGGCCTGAAAGCTTTTCTTCCAGTTCGTCAGGGCTGCCAAGGTTTTCATCCATTATAAAAGTAATCTTTAAGGCTTTTAAGCCGAAAGCAATAGGTTCAATCTCGGTTTTCGTGTCGCCTTTCCCTGCGTATTCTTCGATGTGCTTCTTAGCCTTCTCTTCAACGCCGCCTAAATCCACTTCTGGGTTCTCAGGCATTATCTTTATTGTTACAATCGCGTTAGCCATAAATCTTCCTCCTTAAACATTTTAGAACGCCTTCTTAATTTGGGCCTGTAAACCCGCACTGCGGGCACGTGTACTTTGCCACTATTTCCCTTGCATGCCTAGAGCGAACTATCTCGTGCTTGCCACAGCTAGGGCAAAGGAAAGTTGTGGATCCCTGGTCATTCGTAATCCTGATATTTGTTGATATGCATTTTTTCTTAGCTTCCATAGAACGAGAGGAACAAAGGCTTGTTTATAAAGATTGTGCTGAGGTGTTACGCGGAAAAAGGGTTAAACCTTTGGTTGAGAAGGTTTTTAATAGGCAAGAATAGGGGTTCAGGAAGAGAGTCCCAGGAGAACCATTCCCATGCCTCGCATTTCTCTGGTTCCAAGATTAATGGCTTTCCTCCTTTTGACTTACTGATAACGAAAATGGTGATGAAGTGCCTGGCTTCTTTTTCAAAGAAATCATTAGTATATGGGCCAAGCCGGAGATCTTTTATTTTCAAGCCTGTCTCTTCAAGGACTTCTCGTTTCGCGCAATCAAGTATTTCTTCTCCGAAGTCAAGCTTTCCGCCAGGAAAACACCAGGTGCCTTCTTCATGAGCATTTTTTCTCTTTCCCAAAAGAACTTTATTATTATGAATAACAATAACTCCGACTCCTACTTCGGGGCGAGAACTCATTTTTTTAGTGCAGCCTTGACCAGGCCGTCAAACAACGGGTTAGGTTTCAGGGGGCGAGAGGTAAACTCCGGGTGTGCTTGCGTGGCAAGAAAAAAAGGATGATCATCTCTTTCTATGAACTCAACCAGTTTTCCTTCAGGGCTGAGGCCTGAGAAAACCAGGCCTTTGCTTTCCAGCTTCCCATGATATTCAGGGTTTACCTCGTAGCGATGCCTGTGTATTTCAAGAACTTTTTTCTTTCCGTACAATTCATTTGTTTTTGTTCCTTTTTTTAGCACGGCTTCATAGTTGCCCAGGCGCATCGATGCGCCGTAGTTCTTTGCTTCTAAGTTCTTTTTTTGCTCTGGGAGAACATCCACTACTAAGTCTTCTGAAGACTTGTTTATCTCGGAGCTGTTAGCACTTTTAATTCCTATGACGTTGCGTGCGTGCTCAATAACTGCAAGTTGCAGCCCATAGCATAATCCTAGGAAAGGAATTTTGTTTTCACGAGCATATTTTATGGTGCTTATCTTTCCTTCCACGCCGGTTTTGCCAAACCCTCCGGGTATTATTAATGCGTCGTACTCTTTAAGCTCTTTTAGTTTTTCAGGGTTTTCTTCGTATTCCAACGAGTTAAGCCATTGTATTATTGGCTTGGCATCGTTATAATAAGAAGCGTGCTTTATGGCTTCTATAACTGATATATAAGAATCTTCCAGTGTGAAGTCCCCGCTGTTGAAGTACTTGCCTATAACACCTATCTTTATTTCTTTCCCGTTATTTCTTGATTTTGCAGCAAGTTCTTTCCACGCAGAAAACTTTTCCTTGAGCGGAGCAGGTTTTTTGCCGAATGCCTTTACAACTAATTCGTCAAGGCGTTGCTCTTGCAATAACAAGGGGACGTCGTAAATGCTTTCCAGGTCTTGGCAGCTAATAACATGATCTTTTTTCACGTTTCCAAAAACAGAAATCTTTTCTTTTCTCACATCATCTATGGGTTCATCGGATCTGGCGATAACAAAGTCTGCTTGTATTCCGTTAGCGTTCAAAGCGCGTAGGGAGTGTTGGGCTGGCTTGCTTTTCATCTCACCCGCAGTCCTCGGAATGGGAAGGTAGGTTACATGTGCGAAGATCATTGGCTCTCCTTCTAACCTCATAGTCCTGACTGCTTCTAAGAATAACACGTTCTGGTAATCTCCTATGGTGCCTCCTATTTCTACTATTACAAAGTCTGCTTTTGTGTTACTGGCAGCTTTCTTCAGCCTGCGCTGGACTTCCAAGGGGATGTGTGGTATTACTTCTACGCATTTCCCGTCGTATTCCAGGTTTCGCTCCTTTCTTATTACTTCCTGGTAAACCTGGCCTGTTGTTATGTTGTGCTCCCGAGGAATGTTTTCATCAAGGAACCTTTCGTAGTTGCCAATGTCCTGGTCTGTTTCGCCTCCGTCGTATGTGACGAATACCTCGCCGTGTTCCGTGGGGCGCATGGTTCCGGCATCTATGTTTATGTAAGGATCTATTTTTACAGCGGTAACTTTGTACCCTCGCATTTTGAGAAGAGATCCTATGGAGCCGGCAACGACGCCTTTTCCCAGGGTTGAGATAACGCCGCCTGTAACGATGATCCAGTTAGTCGTTTTTTCAGGCATGAAACTTGTATGGTTAGGTATGTTTATTTAAAGATTATTATTATAGAAATGCTATTTTTCAAGCAAGGAGAGTATCTCGCTTATTTTCTCCCGGGCAGCTTCTTCTCCTGCTTTTATTATGCTTTTTTCATTCCTGAAATCAAGTATTCTCCTCGACCCAAGATAAGGCTTTAAGATTATATGAGGAGTGTTTTCTTTTGGTCTTGGTTTTCGAGAGTATCTTGACTGGACCGTGTAGACTGCTTTCAGGATTATCTCTGTTAGGGTGCTGTGCTCATTTACATCTTTGAGGTCTGGTGAGACATTGACACCTATCACTACTCTTCCCTTCCTGGAAAGATTCATGGGTACAGGGTTTACAATTCCGGCGTCTATAAGGTAAGCATCGTTTTTCTTGTATGGCTTTAGCAAGCCAGGGAGGCTTATGCTGGGTATCACTCCTTCTTCTACAGGTCCTTTGTTTATTTTTACTACTTTCCCTGTGTTTACGTCAAGGGCTGTTACTGTCAATGGTATTTTTAGTTCTTCGAATGTTTTTGCTTCAAGGTTTTCCCTGAGAAAAATTCTTATTTTCTCCCTGTCAAGTATGTTTCCCTGGTAGAATTTTATTTGGAAGAAATTCATGAGCTTTGTGCTTTTAACTATTTCTTCCAGTTCAGTTGCACTTTTTCCGTCTGCGTATAAAGCGCCGATCAAGGCGCCCATGCTGGACCCTATTATTCTCTGCGGGCGGATGCCGTGTTCCTCTAATACTTTTAGGACTCCTATGTGTGCCAGGCCTCTTGACCCTCCGGATCCTAGGACGATAGTTGGTTTTTCTCTCATCTTATCCTTATTAAAAAGACTAATTTTAAAAATTCTTCGTGTTTTCCAATGGCTTATGAACGGGAGAGGGATTGGAGCGGTAGTTGTATTAATACTTATTAACATAGTTATGTTTTTCTTTCAGGTAACCGCAGGGGATTGGTTTACAGAGGCTTTTGTGCTCTTGCAGGGTTCTTTGTTCTCTGAGCCCTGGAGGATTCTGACAAGCATGTTCTTGCATGGAAGCCCTATACACTTGTTTTTTAACATGTATGTCTTGTTCATCTTTGGGAGCCTTGTGGAGAGCAGGATTGGCACGAAGAGGTTCCTCGGAGTTTATTTCGCTGCAGGAATACTTGCAGGGATTCTTGGTTCATTCCTTTACCCTGCGGCTCTTGGTGCGAGCGGCGCGGTCATGGGCGTTATAGGTATGGTAATACTTCTCATGCCTAACCTTCAGGTATTATTGTTTTTCATCATTCCTATGAGCATGAGAACCCTTGGGATACTAATAGTGCTTATAGATTTGCTTGGCTTGTTTGGCTTCCAGGTTTTTGGTCCTAACATCGCGCACGCAGCTCACCTCGCAGGCCTCGCTGTTGGTTTTGGCTACGCGAAGTTTTTGCTTAGGAAGAAGCAAGAGTACACGGAAAGGTTTTCGATTCCTGCGGGTAAGAAAAAGCGTGGGAAGAAGAAAAGGGATGACTTAGAGCTTGACGATGAAGAAATAGATTATTATATTAAGTACGGAAGATTATGATTTTTTAAGGGGAAACTTTTATAAAAGCCTTTTCAGTACTCTCTGTGAAGGGGGTAGATATAAAATGAGTGAAGTTAAGAAAGGAAGCAAGGTCAAAGTCCATTACGAGGGAAAGCTTGAGGACGGCACTCTTTTCGATACTTCTAAGGACAGGGATCCTTTGGAGTTTGAAGCTGGAAGCGGAACCGTCATCAAAGGCTTTGATAGCGCTGTAATCGGGATGAAGAAAGGAGAAGAGAAAGAGTTCAAGGTTAAAAGCACGGATGCTTATGGTGAAAGGAAAGAGGATTTGTTCAGGGAGGTCCCGAAGGACAAGCTCGGCGATATTGATGCTAAGCCTGGAATGGTCTTGCAAATGCAGACTCCTGACGGCCAGGCATTGCCGGTAATGGTTAGCGAGGTCAAGGATAAGTCTGTTATGATTGATTTCAACCATCCTTTGGCTGGTAAAGACCTTGTTTTTAATATTAAGGTTGAAGACGTACAATAAATTATTTTTTTTTAATTTTGAATAGCAAATGATAGAAATATTTTAATAGTTTGGAAGCCTTGTAATAGGAAGGGAATGGGTGAAAAATGCATCTAGGTGAAAATGCGAGCGGGATTGCGACGAGCGGCACGAGGACAATACTGCGCGGTTTTAATTTTCATAGAATTGAAAATTTGGAAAACACGTTCTATAAACAAATAGAAGGTTATGCCCGACTAAGTGAGGGTAAGCCTGAAAATAAGTATATCAACGAAATAGTGGATAGCATAGGAAAAGAGAATGTTACTGGTTACAAAAGGGCGATTTCCTTAATAAATAAGCTTCCGGAGAGCATTTCTAGGGATCCATTTTATGCTGCTTTGTACATTGCTGTCGAAGCCCATCATTTTGAAGTACATGGGAGTTCTCAGAGCAGGAAAGGCAAGACAAGCGAGCAAATATCAAAGGAGAGCGAACAAGTTGAAAAGCTGCAGGGTCTAAAGGAGCGCTTGATAGGAAAGACAGGTTTATATAGGCAGTCCATAGAGAGTTTGTTAAGCTAGAATTTGTCAAGTCCTAGGTCTGCGATTGAGCTTTTTGAGGCGCTTAGTATTTCTTTGGTTTTTGCGTCTATCTTTAGGTTTATTATGTTAAAGCTTTTTGTGATCAGGGTTATGTTCCAGAGTTGTTTGTGTAGGTGTTGGAGTATTGCTATGATTTTTATGATTTGTTCGGATGGATGGTTTTTCTTCCGGTATTGTTCTGCTAGTCCTGTTATTTCTTTGTAGGTTGTTTCTACTTTTTCCAGGTCTAGTTTTTTCACGGTTTTGCCTTCTTGTTTGAATGCTTCGTCTTCTGGTTGTCTTTTCACGGGGTTCGTGGTAAAGGTTGTGATTCTGTCGGTTTCTTTGTTGTAGAACCCGAATTCCCAGCCGCCTTTGTTGTTGGTTTCTCTTATGAGTGCTGCGTGGGTTAGGTATGCTTTCTCGTTTTTTTTGAATTCTTTGTATTCTTCTGTGTTTACGAGTTTTTCGTATGCTTGTTTTACTTCCATTTTTTTATTTTCAGCTCCTCTATTTTTGATCCGTCTGTTTTTGTTATTGTTATTTTTAGGTTGTGTTCTTTTAATGTGTATGTCGTTCCTTTTTTTACGGGTTTGTTTTTTTCTTTTAAGTATTTTTGTATTGTTGTGAACTCTTTTTGTACTGGGAACGATGCGTGGAGTGTTTTGTTCAGCGTTCTGAGGTATGTTATGCCTTTTACGTTGTACTCGTTTTTCGCTGTTTGCTTTACTAGTTCTTGGGAGTAGTCTGTTTCGTCAAATATTTCGCCTACGAGTTGTTCGAGTACGTCTTCCATTGTTATTATTCCGATTGTCTCGTTTTTTTCTTTTACAACTGCCATGTGGGTGTTCTTGGTTTGCATTTCCTTGAATGCTTTGTCTGCTTTTGTTCTTGGGCTGAATGAGAGGATGGGGCTTATTATGCTTTTTAGTTTTTTGTCCTTCCCGTTTTTTAGCACTAGAAGTATGTCGTTTACGTGTATTAGTCCGCGGATGCTGTCAATGTTTTTTTCGTAGACGGGGATTCTTGAGTATTTTTCTTTTGTTATCCTGGGCAAGGATTTTGTTACAGGCGTATTCCATTCCAGTGCGAATACTTCTTTTTTGGGTGTCATGATTTGCTTTAGGGCTATGTCGTCCAGCCTGAATGCTTTTTCAATTATTTCTTTTTCGCGTTGTTTTATCTGGCCTTCTTTTTCGCCGATTCTCGCAAGGTACTTTATATCTCTCTCTGTTACAAGGGGGTTTTCTAGTTTTGGGCCGATTTTGTTAACAAGTTTGCTTATCCCTGTGAAGAAGGAGACGAACGGGCTTAGTATTATCATCATGTAGTATATTATCGGGGATACCATTAATGATATGCTCTCGGAGTATTTCATTGCAAGTGTTTTTGGGGTTATTTCTCCGAATGTTAGTAGTATGAATGTCATCGCGCCTGTTGCGATTGCGATTGCTGAGTCCTGGAATAATTGGAGGGATAGTTGTGTTGCCAGGGCGCTTGCGGCTACGTTCATCAGGTTGTTGCCTATGAGGATTGTTATCAGGGATTCGTTGGGCTTTTCTTTTAAGCGCAGTAAGTACTTCGAGTTAGGCTTGTTTTCTTCGTATAGTTGTTTGGCTTTTAGCTTGCTAGTGCTTACTATGGCTACTTCTGTGCCGCTAAAAAACGCGGATAAGACAATGGCTGCTAATAGCAGGGTTGTGGTTTCAGGCATCTTTGATTAAACCTTTGTATTTTTCGTTGTTAAGTCATATTATATGTGTTTTATAAAAAACTTTTTAAATAATGCGTTCTTACACTTTTTAAAACATTTTGTTGGGGGGTGTTATAAAATGGTAGATTTCTTAATGCAGGCACCAGGAGAGATACCTGGAGCAGAGTTGGCTTTCCTTGAAGGCCTGATGGCGATGGCTGCAGGAGCGTTTGTCTTGTTTGGATTGTTGTTCCTGGCAATCTGGATTTACCAGGGTTTTGCCTGGATGAAGATGGCTGAGAAGACAAAGACAAGCAATGGTTGGATGGCGTTTATACCGATTGCTAATATGGTGTTGCTTGCTAACATTGCAAGGATGCATTGGTGGCCTGTCCTGCTGATACTTGTTTCATGGATACCTGTCCTTGGGCAGCTGGCAATGCTGGCGCTGACCGTGTTTATGTTTATATGGATGTGGAAGGCATTTGAAAAGGTAGGTAGGCCTGGTTGGTGGCCGTTACTGTCGATAATCCCTGTGGTGGGTACGATAATATATCTTATATTGCTCGGAATCGCTGCATGGGGTAAGAAGTAAATAAACCCTTTTTTCTTTTTCTTTTTTTTTTGAAAATCTTTATATACGCCTGGTTTCTTCTCTTGTGTTATGGGGGATGTAAAGGTTACGTATGAGACTTTGTTTGACTTGTTGAGGCGTGAGAAGTCTAGGAATGAGTTGCAGGTTTTGGATAAGGGTTTCTTTGAGGATGTTGTTTCTTATTTGACGGAGAAGGAGGGGATGTTGGAGAAGCCTTCTTTTTCTAGGGGTGAGCAGGAGAAGATTCGTATTCAGCTTAAGAATGCCAGGAAGATTGTTCGGGAGTTGTATGAGATCCGGGAGAAGAAGGTTTTGAATTTAGCGTTGAATAAGGTTAGGACTGGTACGGATTTGATTGATACTAGCAGTTTTCTTGGTGTGGAGGAGGATTTGTTTAATGATGCGGTTAAGCTTCTTAATAAGTATAAGGAAGAGGTTCTTTTGAAAGTGGTTAACGGGGAAGCTCCTAAAGGTTTTTCTGATGATAAAGAGCATTTGGCGGCTGAGCAGCCCGTGCAGGAGGCTCAAGAAGAAACGGAGGATGTGCCTGGGAAGGTCAGGTTTCTTAGTGACACGCCGAAATTCGTGGGTTTTGACAAAGAGGTCTACGGTCCTTATAAGAAGGGTGATGCTGCTGAGCTCCCGGGAAGAGTGGCTGGTTTGTTGTTGAAGAAGGGTCGTGTGGAAAAAGCATGAATGCTTTTATTCTTCTTCTGCGTCTTCCTCGTCGAAAAAGCTTGTCAGTTCCTTGCTGTTTATCTTTGCGCTGTAGCTTATCTGAGACATAATATTCTTTCTCGGGAAGGGTTGTTTATAAATTCTTTTAGGGTTAGATGTATATGTTCAGAATAAGGTTTTGGGAAGTGTATTATGCCTTACAATTTTATTTATAAGGATAACTAAAAACAAGTAGTGAAGCCCCCATTTTTTCTTGTAATCATCGAGGATAGAGTCAACAGAGTAGTCCAAAGCGCCTTCAATAACATTATTCATATACCCAGGGGTGTTAGGCGTGATAAGCAAACAGTGCACAATACTTTTTAAGTAATCGGTTTTCTCCTCAGACAAGTTACTAACGACTTTTTAAGTAATCGGTTTTCTCCTCAGACAAGTTACTGATGATATCTAAAAGCTTAGTGCCGAACAACTCGCTATTAGACTTACCAGAATCATAATCGTCATTTATAATGTCAAGGATCGCCGTAGCCTTCTTAACAATCCTTGCTATATCGGACATATTGTTAATCTCAAACCTGCTAATTTCTCTTTCGAGGTCAGCGTAAAGCTTGGGGGACACGTTCACGATTCGGTTAAAATCCTCTGCTAACGCAGAAAAATAAGTTTCCGTATTTTTTCCAGTAGTCATAATGACTGGAATAGACGTACATAATAATAATAGTATCCATGAAAAAAATGAAAGAAATCCGGGGAGAAACATAAACATTTTAAAACCAGAACAGAACAACAAGACTTCCTGGGCCCGTAGCTCAACCGGCTAGAGCATTCGGCTCTTAACCGAAAGGTTGCGGGTTCAAATCCCGTCGGGCCCATAAGGTTTCGCTCTTATGACGCAAGAGGGGTCTCCTTTTGGTCGAGCCCCTGAATGGTTGTGTTGTCAAACGTCAGTGCAGATAACACTCTTTTGGTCAAGCTTTTCTTAAAATGTTGAAGGGTTTCGCTTTCGCTCAAGCCCCTTAACAATTCTAGAGAAGATGTACCAAAACCAGGCTGTACTCCAGGTATTCGTACAGCCTACGCTAAAGCCGTCAAGCAGTTAAACTTTCATTCTTAGGGATTCTGTCTTGCAGTTGTCACTGCAGTAGGGCTTGCCGCCGAAGAAAATAGCTTGGTTTACAGGGATTCCTTTCCCGCAGGTCGCGCATAAAACGTTAGACATCATTCTGTGTATGCGATTGTTTTAATCTTATATAATTTTTTTCCAAAACACAATTATCTTCAGTATAGAAGTTATTCTTGGAATACATTTAAAAACCAATTAGGAGTCCGAAAAAGTATTGCTCCTGTAGTGTAGTCCGGCCAATCATGCGGCCCTCTCGAGGCCGCGACCCGGGTTCGAATCCCGGCAGGAGCGTTTTTTCGTTCTTCTCATAACAAATTATTTAAACAAGGCTTCTTCTCGAAACAATAAGCATAAGGGGTTCATAGCAAGGCTTCTAATATGCTATAAACCAATTTTGGAGGGAGGATAGGATGAGAGAACGTGGAAATAGTGGCGGTGGTTTCAGGGGAAACTTCGGCCCAAGGGAAATGCATAAGGCTGTTTGTGCTGAGTGCAAACAGGAATGCGAGGTTCCGTTTAAGCCAAGGGAAGGACGGGATGTATTCTGCAGGGACTGCTACTCTAAGAGAAGAAGTTATTGATTCTTGAAGCAGGTAAAAAGATATATTGTTGTTTATTTTTTTTTATTTTAAATTAAAAAAAGAAAATTTTTTTATTCTACGTATAACTTGATTTTCTCTGGGTCGTACTTCCAGTCTTTTGGCAGTTTCCCTGAGTTCTTGTAGTATTTTGCAAGCCTTCTTATCTTTGATTCTGTTAGTTGAAGGCCTCGTTTCGCGGTTAAGTCTTGTTTCTTGGCTTCCAAGTGTTTTTTGATGAGGACTGCTTTCCTGATAAGTGCTGATAAGTCTTCAGGTATGTCGGGTCCGGCTTTTTTTTCTTCTAGGATCTTTGTTATTGGTTTTCCTGTTATTAGTTTTATATCTGGTATCCCGTATTCATCTCGTAGGTAGACTCCTATTTGGGAAGGTGTTTTTCCTTCCTTGGAATATTTTATTGCGAGTAGTTCTACTTCTTTAGGTTTGTATTGGACCCATGCAGGCACTCCTTTTTTGCTTGGCTTGGTGCTCCTGCTTTTTCCTTTTGCTCTTGAATGCATTCTTGCCATTTTAGTTCCTCCTGTTGTTGTTGGGAGAAGAAGTGTTCCTTCACCCGGTAAGAGCAAGTCAGTGTTGACCGGCTCATCCTTGTAGGGCTTGTAGTAGTGTTTTTTTTATAAATCTTGTTGTTCCTTGAAAGAAATGGTGCATTCTAAGAGGAATTCTTCGTGCGTGTAGCCTTTACCGGTTTTTTTGAAGCCGTGCCTTGAAAGGATTTCGTGGAATTCGTATTGCAGGGCTTTTTTCTGGAGTAGTTGTTCTCTTTCAAGCTTTTCCGTGTCGTGTATTCTGCCTTTGATTTCTATGAACATAAAAGAAAAAGAATGTTGTTTGTTAAAAAAAGTTTTCCTGTACAGTTGTCCAGTGCAGGTTTTGTCGTCGTCGAAAGTTTTACGATGTGTCTTGTGGTTTATTCCGGTTTTTCTCCTGGTCCTTCAATGTTTACTTCGTCAAGTTCAGGGCTTTCCTCTACTTCTTCGTTAAGCTTATCCCTGAATTCCTGCTCGTTTATAACGCCTTTCTCTATGAGTAAGTCTATAAGGACGTTCATTGCGTGCATGTTTCCGTATGCGACTTCTTCGATTGCGATATCTTCCAGTTGTTCATCTTTGCTTTTTTCATCAGCCATCTAAATCACCTATTTCTTTGAGGGGAGCGGGAGCCTTATAAATCTTATCCCTAAAAAAATTAACTACTAAATAATAACGAAAACTTTAAAAAGCTGTTTTTGTTCCCCTAGGAAATGGAAAAGAAACACGCATTCAGGATAACACACCCATCAAGCGCGATACACAAAGAAGGCACAATAGACGACTACATACTTAATTCCGGGGCAAAAGACAAATACGCAGCGATAATAATGGAATTAGAACACAGAACAACGGCGTACGCAAC
>PWLK01000087.1 GCA_003560545.1 Candidatus Woesearchaeota archaeon
AGAAATAAACAAAGTATATCTTGTGGTTTTTTAGTATTGGTTTTATCCATGTACATATTTTAATGTAATTGTGCTGTGGTGCCCCAACATTTATTTACCATATCGTAGTTAATTGTTTTTGAGAGAACCTCCTGCTAAGAAAAAGCTTTTAATAAACACAAGAGTTTTCTACAGAATATGCAAGGAAAAATCAAAGAGCTAAGACAAATCCTGAATAAAAAAAAAGCTAATGCGTTATTCCTGCACTGGAAGGATCCTAACCATAAATGGGTGTTGGGCGAGAAGCTTGAGGATAGCTTCATCCTTGTAAGGAGTACGGGCAAGCCCTTGCTTTTCATCTCGCCTTTGGAGAGTTTTAAGTCGAAGAAATTCCAAGTGGTTATTATAGGCAAGGATTTGAAGAAAAAAATATCTTCTTACAATATCAAGCGCTTGGCTGTGAATAATTCTTTTTTTACTTTGAAGCATAAAGAGTTCTTTGGAAAAGCTTCTTTTGTTGATGTTAGCAAGGATTTGCTGAAAATACGAAGCGTTAAGGATGAGTCAGAGATAAGGAAGATTAGAAAGGCTTGCTCTTATACGGTTAAGTGCTTTAATGAGTTAATCCGTGCGTGGAAGAAGAAGCAGTTTAAGCATGAATTGGATGTTGTTCGTTTCATTAAGCGCTTCGCATTGGATAATGATTTAGGTTTGGCCTTCGAGCCTATTGTTGCAAGTGGAAAGAATGCCTGTACTCCTCATCATTCCAAGCATACTGAGCTGAACAAAGGTTTTTGTGTTGTTGACTTTGGTTTTGAATACAAAGGATACAACAGCGATATGACGAGAACTGTTTTTATTGGAAAGCCTTCTAAGGAACAGCGTGATTTATATGAGCTTGTGAGAAGCGTGCAGGAAAGCTGTGTTGAAATGATCGAGCCCGGAGTTCTAGGAAGGGACTTGAATGATTCTGCCGTTAAAAAACTTGGTGATAAGGCCAGGTTTTTTGTTCATAGCTTAGGGCATGGCATAGGTGTTGAGGTTCATGAAAAACCAAGTGTTAGTGGTTCTTCCGAGGAGTTCCTGGTTGAAGGTATGGTTTTAACTGTTGAGCCTGGAGTGTATACTCCTAAGAAGCGAGTCGGCATAAGGGTTGAGGACACAATCCTTGTTTCCCGGAAAGGATTTGTTAATCTTACAAGAAGCGCTTCGAAGGAGTTATACCGCTTTCTTGTCCTCGGGAAGTAGTGTTTTCTTCATGTATTTCTGGGCTCTTTCTTTACCTGTTATTATTGTTATTTCCTTGTACTGACTAGGTTTTGTAGATGGGTTTATTACTATATTTTCATCGGGAACATCCTGAAAATGGTATTTGTGTTTGTGGCTTATGAGGACGTGGTATTCTGTTGGTATGACAATTTCGTGGGTTATTTCGTTCATCTTCAAAGGTTGTTTTATAACCCCATACTTTATGTCGTGTTGTAGTATGTTTTCAGGTGTCTTGTAGTATTTTTCTGATAGAAGCACAGGTTCCCCTTCTTTGTTTTCTGTTTGTGTCACCAGGGCACGTGCAATTACCCATGCCAGGCCTTCTTCTTGTTTTTTCGTGGTTTCAGGAGGTATCGTTATACGCGTTGTTGAAGCGTTTTCGTCGTATATGGCGTTTACCAAGTCTTTTTCCATTTGGCTCAGGCCGTCTTCGAGTTCTATCGGGTTGTTGTACGTGTTTTTGATTTTGGATTCCATATCGTCCACCTCTTAGGGGCGTAAGACCCGTAAATATATAAATTTTACCTTTATTCACCACTTAAAAGTGGTTTTTAAATTGGAGGGTTAAGTTTTAAATAATAAGACGTATTACGCCATGTTATGGCAGACGACTCAAGGGAAACCAGCGCCGAGAAAAGGCCGGAATACGAGTACCAGGCATCCATAGACAGCCTGGAACAGGAAAACAAGATCCTCAGGGAGACTGTATTCCAGCTAAAAACAGAACTCGACAGGTTCAGAAGCCCAGCCCTGATGGTGGCAGACACCACAGACATATTAAGCGACAGAGCAATAATCAAAGTCCCAAACGGCAACAAATTCTTAGTAAACATATCAGGAGACGTAAAAAACCTGAAACCAGGAGAAACAGTCATAGTAGAGCAAAAAAACCTGACAATAGTAGAAAAACTCGAACGCGAAAGAAGAATAGACGCAGAGCAATTCGTAATCATAGAAAAACCAAGCGTGAAATGGAAAGACATAGGCGGCCTAAAAGAACAAGAAAACGAACTAGTAGAAGTAATCGAAATGCCCCTGAAAAAACCAGAATTATTCAAAAAAATAGGTATTAAACCCCCCAAAGGCGTCTTGTTATACGGACCGCCAGGCACAGGAAAAACAATGCTGGCCAAAGCAGCAGCCGCGAGCACGAAAAGCACGTTCATAGAAATAGTAGGCTCAGAACTAGTCCAGAAATTCATCGGGGAAGGCGCCAAACTCGTAAAAGACATCTTCAAACTCGCAAGAGAAAAAGCCCCAAGCATAATATTCATAGACGAACTCGACGCAATCGCCTCAAAGAGAATAGACGTCGGCACCTCCGGGGAACGAGAAGTTCAAAGGACTTTCATGCAACTACTAGCTGAAATAGACGGGTTCAAGCCATTGGACAACGTAAAAATCATAGGATGCACTAATAGGTCAGACATATTAGACCCTGCAGTTACAAGGCCTGGAAGGCTCGACCGAATGATCGAAGTACCCGTACCAAGCAAAGAAGGCCTGAAAGAAATATTTAAAATCCACACAAAAGGAATGAGCATTGAAAAAGGACTCAAAACAGAGACCTTGCTAAAGAAAATGGAAGGATTCTCAGGCGCAGAAATAAAATCTGTCTGCACAGAAGCAGGATACTTCGCAATCCGCGACAACAGGAAATCCGTGAAAAAACAAGACTTCGAAAAAGCCATCGTGAAAGTAAAGAAAGACGAAAACACAGGCTTCCAAGAATACAAAGGCATGTTCGGATAATTCTAAATGGCAAAAAAAGACGTAAACATACCCGTAATAATAATCGGCTTGTTAGGCCTTGGATTCGTAGCCCTAACATTCATAATACACTGGCTCTTCATAATACCAGCCGTGATAATAATGATCTTAAACCAAAGAATATTATTCAAAGGAAAAAAATAAAAAAAATGTTTTGTTTAACGCCTTGAAGTTACTGTTGTAACATCGTTGGAATTTTCTGACCCGCCATTTCTGGAGTTACTTGATTCTTCTTCAGTACCACCCACGTTTTTCAAGAAATTCCACAAGAAGCTAAACGCTCCGCCTTTAGTACCATCAGTTTCTTGTTCTACATAAGTAACTTTTATCTCCTCAAAGTTAAGGGATAACTCCTCTGTGGGAACAGAATCAGCATGGGAAGCATTCCAGTGAATGTTATAGCTGGTAACAAAAACATTCTTAAGCTCATACTTCACCAAAGTAACTACCTCGTGTTCTGCTGGGCTCCTCTCCAATTCTAAAGTTACCTCAGGAATATGCTTTCCTGATGCAACAGCTTCCATTAGAGCAGGCGAAGCCTTATCAATACGCTTGTTTATAGTCAAATCCTGCACGCTGACCTTACCTGCGCCGCCACCCCTAGCAGTCTGTGCTACTCCTGACTGGCTCATACCCCAGCTAAAAGACAAAATATCTATCTCGCCATCATCCCGAACAGATGATTCACCGTCGATGCCGTCAAACTTTATGTACGCAGCCCCTTGTACGAGTCCTGCCAATAATAATACCATGGCTGCCATGGCAGGAAGAACTAATAATTTTTTCTTCATGTTTTTTTACCTCCCCAGGTTTTTTTAATCAAGCGTAGAATAAAGAAATTTTATATAAAGTTTGTTGCAAATAAAGACGAGAAGATGGAAACACTCTTTTATCTAAGAAATATACGTTAAATGAGCCTTTATCAGGAAAAGAACGCGGATTATGCCTGTTTTTCGTAGTGTTTTCTTAATTCAGATAAAGTCCAATTCTTGCAATCTTCTTCGTCAAAGCCAAGGAGTTTAACGTATTTCAGGACTTCTTCTTCGGACTCCGCTTCAACTTCCAGGAATTAAGGTATGAAGCTTAAATAATCCTCGTATTTATCAAGGCAGAAAGACATGTTGTCAGCTTTATACATAACCCGTTTTTTCTTCGCAACACCTTTGACAAAGAAACCAAGCACGCCAAGTATTTCTTTTAATGCGTCGAAGCTTTCAACTCTTACAACTTTTTCATCTGCAGACTTAACAAGTTCTTTCGAAATATTTTCCTTTACATACAAATAGATTTCATCGCTTTCTTTACGAACCCTTAAAACAACGCCTTTCTTTTTCAAAGAACTATTTTCATCGTCAAAAAAATATGATTCCATGATGTCATCAAAGACTTTCTTGGCGCCAAGCCCTAAGAGTTTTTCCTCGATTTCTTTCCTGTTAATTTCAAGTATTTTTGTTTCAACTTCTTTCAAGTTATTGCCTCTTTAGTTCTGGGAATTTTTCAGATAATTTTCTGATTGTTTTTTCTGCTAGTTGTATTGCGAGGATTGCTTCTTCATTTGTTGTTTCTTCACCGTAATATTTTATTCCATGCCTTTGCTTTCTCAAATTGTCAAGCGTCTTTGCTTCAGTTATAGTTAATCCGTTTTCGTGTGCGAATGCTATTGTGGCTTCGTGTGAGTAAGACTTGTATCCTTTTAGGTAAAGTATTGCATCCAAATATTCTCTTGCTGATTCATAAGCATTTTCAAGCACAAATTTGGATTTGTGCGTATTAATTATTGATTTTGCAAAGCTTATTCTTTCTATTGCTGTTCTTGCTGTGGCTTTAGCAGTATTTGCATCAGGGGCTTGCTTTTTTACGGATTTTTTTATTATGTAGTATTTGAATTCTTTCATATTGCTCCTTCCATGACTACACCGTTGCAGAGGTTTGCTTTTAGCTCTTCGCTCACCCTGCTTAAGTCTACGTAGTGGAGGGATATTTTTCTTTTTAACAGTTTCTCGAACTTGTCCAGTGATATTTCCGGTTTTCTGTGTGATATTATTGCGATGTCTATATCTGAGCTTTCTATGTCTTCCCCTTTTGAGTATGAGCCGAAGCAAATTATTGCCTGTGCATTCCTTGTTTTCTCGTTTAGATAGTCTACAAGACCTGTTTCGTATAGCTTGGCTATGTTGTTTATTCTTTTGAGCCTTGTGAATGAAGGGTTTTCTGTGTTTGCTTCTAGTATTGTTAGAGCTATTTCTTTTCTTATTTTTATCAGTCCTTCGTTTCTTAATTCGTTGGTTTTTTGTATTATTGTCGGCATGGATAATTTTGTTTCCCTGCTTAACTGCCTAAAGTACGTTTTGGTTGTTGGATTTGTAAAAAAATACTCTAAAATCCTTTGTTTGGTAGTTTTTTCTATCATTTGTAATAAATAAATATCATTTGATATTTAAATTTTGTTATGTTTCTCGTAAAAACAATTGTTTTCCATATGGATAATTAATATTTGTTGCAAATAAACGAAATAACACAACCCGAAATCAAGACACCTCAAAATCAAGGCACACCCTGTATACACGAGGGGCGTGTTGCCCGCACTTAACCAAGTCTAAGAATTTAAACTTAAAACCATGCTTTATTGCTTCTTCCCTGGCTTTCTTCTCTGCTTCAGAAAAATTGTCTTCGTGCAGGAATTGGTAGAAATGAATCTTTGTTCCTTTCATAGCTGCCTGGAAGGCAACGTCCAGGAAATCCTGTGCTTCTTTAGGCAAAGGCATAAGAATCCTGTCAAATTTCTTCAGCTTAGGGACTTCCACGCGTACATCCCTGTTGATTAGTTCAACGTTTCTTATTTTATTCAGCTTAACATTCTCTAATCCGTACTTGTGCCCGGCAGGATTAATTTCAACTCCGAAAATTTCCTTTGCTTCCGTGTTCTTTGACAGTACACAAGGATAAGGAGCGCATCCTGAGAACATGACCAGGATGGATTCGCCTTTCTTCACCTGCTCACTTATTCTCTTTCTCTCCGTGGATAAGCGAGGCGAGAAATAAACATTTTCAACATCCAGCTTTATGGAAACACCACTTTCTTTATGAATAGTCTCCCTGGTATCGATGCCTGCTAAGAACTTCATCTTCTGCGTCCTGAACTCTGTCCCGTGAGCCGCGTCCTTACGCAGAACCGTCTTAATGGTCTTGTTAGATTCTAAGAGTGCTTCCGCGATAACCTTTTCCTTCTCCCTTAACTCCTCGTCAATCTCAAGAATTGCTATCGTCCCCACTATATCATAAGAAGACTTCAATCTTTCAAATTCGTCCCCAGATAACCTTTCTTTTAATAACTCTTTCAGGTCTTTTGCGACAGGCCTGGACTGCTTTTCAAAATATTCCTCGACAACCTCGAATCCTTTCAAAGACACTTTTTTCTTTAATGGAAAGTATATATATTTTGAGTCTTTTTTTACCTTGTAAGAATTGTCAATTAAGCCTTTTTCAACTAATAAATTCTTGGCGTTCTCTGCATCCCCTAATCTGGCTTTTAAAGCAAACATGGTATTAATAACAAGGCGTGGTTTAAATTTATTGCTAAAAAAAAACGAGATTTATAAACAAAAAAGTATTACCCCTCCCCATGGAAACCATAAATGTATTGTACAAAACAAGGAACAAGCCCGAACAATACGATAAGCTGATGAACACAACCCCGACAAGAACCATAACTACAAACTACGAGAAAATAAAAAAAGCAATCAGCAACATACCTTCAACAAGCACGTTCATAAATATCCCTTTGAGTAATGGATCTGTATACTCTGAATACATCGTCCATATCAATAAGGATATCGGAAAGGGAAGGTACGAAAAAGAACTCGGATACTGGGGCTCTTACCTTCTTGACGAAACCAATGAACTCGCCAGCATAACTGTTAACTCCAACAACCCTGAAAAAACAATAAACGCACTAAAAACTCTAGGGATGAACGTCACGGAGAGCCTAGAACAAAAACTAAGACCCAAGAACCCCTCGCAAGTAAGCGAAGCAACAAGAAAACGCTTTAGAAAATGAAAGTAGCAAGAATCATAATAGAAGACCTTGAAGGCAGAATCCTTTTTCTGGAAAGAAATAAAAATGATTATATGGGTGAAAAATATTGCTTGGTGGCAAAATAGATGAATTTGAAACCCCAAAAACCGCAGCTCAAAGAGAATTACTTGAGGAAACAGGAGTTAAAGCGCAAAAAACTATGTTCTTGTACAAAGAAAACATTCCCTGGAATAATATGCTGATTGAAAAACACTACTTTAAGTGCGAAGGAAGCGAAAAAATAACGTTAAACAAAGAGTCTGAAACTCATGTTTGGATTCATTCTGGAGACATGAAAAAATACTCTTTTGCATTTAGAGACGATGAAGCGGTAGAAAAATACTTAGCGGAATTCAGGGATTAATTCGAAAGCCTTATTAATATATAGTTCTAATACAGGTTTTATGGATGACAAGACTAAGATTGTTGCGACGATAGGCCCTGCTAGTATGGACCGGAAAACACTGAAACAAATGGTTAAATACGGGGTTAGCTGTGCGAGGATAAACACTGCTCACGGAGACTTTAAGCAATACGATAAAATGCTTCGCCTGATCGGGAGCATAAAAGATTTGCCTGTTATGATAGATGTGAAAGGGCCTGAGATAAGAATAAGGCTTGATGAAGAACTGGTTGTTGAGCCAGGCAAAGAATACGTTTTTTATTACAAGGACAAAAAGCCTTTTTTCAGCTATAACTTCTCAAAGGAAATAAGGAAAGGGGATAAGATATTTTTTGATAACGGACAGATAAAATCCAGGGTTAAGAAAAAAGACAGAGACCACATAATCCTTGTATTCGAGGAAGAAAGCGTTATACACCCTAATAAAGGGGTTAATATTCCTGGAAAAAACCTTAGGATTCCGTCGCTTTCAAAGAAAGATGTTCAGGCAGTAAAATACGCTTTGAGGAATAAGGCAGCGTTCATAGCTCTTTCATTCGTCAGGAACAAGAAAGATATTGAGAACCTGAAAAAACTTTTGAAAGACTCTGAGATAGGAATTATTTCAAAGATTGAAAACCAAGAAGGCATAAAGAACATAGATGAAATAATTGCTAATAGTGACGGGGTAATGATTGCGAGGGGAGACTTAGGAGTGGAGATTCCCGAGGAGAAAATACCTGTTTTGCAGAAAAAGATTGTCAGGAAATGCATTCAGAAAGGAAAGATAAGCATAGTCGCCACTCAGATGCTTGAAAGCATGACCCAGCATCCTATGCCTACAAGGGCGGAGGTAAGCGATGTGGCTAACGCGATAATGGACGGGGCTGACGCGGTAATGCTTTCAGGGGAGACTGCTTCGGGGAAGCACCCTGTTAAGGCGGTCCAGGTTATGAGAAAAGTAGCCCGGGAAACTGAGAAAACCACGGGTAACAAGGTAGATATGAGCAGGACGGGGGGTATAAGCGAGGAGATGAGCAAAGCAGCATACCATGTTTCTTTAAGGGTTAACGCTGATAAGCTCGTGTGTGTTACCAGGAGTGGTTACAGCGCAGCCCTGCTTTCAAGGTTCAGAAGCAATAAGGATTTGATAGCTGTTACAAGACACGATATGACTGCGAGGAAACTGGGATTGGTAAGAGGCGTAACACCAATATTGCTAAAGCAGAAGTACTCCAAGGACCTCATCCCAGGGGTTGCAAAGGAATTATATGATGAAAAACAAGTTTCAAAGAACGACAAAGTTGTATTCTTTGCAGGAATAAAGACTTTGAAAGAGCATGTCTCGAACTTAATAGAGGTTCACGACGTAGAAGAATTATTAGAGTACAGGAAAGCTAATTAATCATAATACTATTAGTGCTGCGCCCCCAATCATGATAAGGCAGGCAATGCTTTTTCTCAGCAAGTTCTTCTCATGAAATATCTCTCCGCCTATTAAGACCACGAAGAAAGCGCTCATCCTTTTGATTGCTATAACGAGACCTGCGTATGCTAACTGGATTGCCTGCATTTGTGCCAGCCTATGACCCACGGTAAGTATTGCCACGAGGAATATTATCCAGCCGGCGTGCTTGAGGCCTAGCCTTATATCTTTTATTCCATCGTGGAATATTGATATCATAATAAAGAAATTAATCGCGATGAATAAATGGGCAAATGCAAGGTAAGCCATAGGCTGAACATCGAAAGATGACAGGACATACCTATCAACAACAGTGGTAATGCCATAAAAGAACAAAGCAAGGAGTATGAAGTGAATATACTTAGAACTTTTGAACTCCTTAAGGGGCTGAAGCAATCCTTGCCTTGGCTTTGTTTCCAGGACATAGGATCCTAATATGAGCAGGCCAATACCACTTATCTGGATGACTGTGAGAGATTCACCTAAAGCGAAGTAAGCAATCACTGCGGTAAACGCGGGCGCTAAAACCAGCAAAGGACTGGAAAGGCTTACCTCCATGTGGCGAACGCTCTTAATCACGAGGAGGAACGCAATTGTCGCGAGTACAGATGCAACATAAATCAATAATAACAATTCAAAGGTAACCCAAGAATAATCGATAACGAGGAAGAACGGAATAGATATAGCGAGGTTGAATAATGCGAGGACTGCTGAGAACTGCATTGCGTGCTCTCTTAACAAAGATTTTTTCTCCAGAATAACCGCTGCGGATGCGAGAACCGCGGCCATTAATGCAAATACGAACCAGTCCATTTAACGATCAAAAAGCAGAATTTTAGCTTTGGTTTTTAAAAGTTTTCAGTGTTATACCTTTCTAAGGATTTGTTTAGCTGCCTGTTTACGAGTATAAATGTTGCTCTTTTGGAGAATTCTTTGAGTCTTCTCGCGCCCATGTACGTAGCAGTGCTCCTGAGGCTTCCGAGTAATTCCTCAACGAAAACATTGACATCTCCCTTGTACGGAATGGACAGGCTTCTTCCTTCACTCGCCCGGTAGTTTGGCTTTTCCCCGTAATGTTTTTCCTGGGCTTTACCTGAACTCATCCCGTAGTACTCTTTGAATTTCTTTCCATCTCTTTCAATTAGTTCTCCTCCTGATTGGTCGTGGCCGGCTAATAATGATCCCAGCATTACGAAGTCTGCGCCACCGCAAAACGCTTTGGCAACACAGGAAGGATGTACGGCGCCCCCGTCTGAAACTATCAGGCCGCAGCCTTTTTCGTGCTTCGTTATTCCGTGGGCTGCGTCACTGCATTCTATTACCGCGCTTAGCTGAGGGTAACCTATACCTGTTTGTAATCTAGTAGTGCACGCTGAGCCGTTTCCTATCCCTATCTTTGCAATGTCCGCTCCGTTAAGCACTAGTTCTTCCGCCATTTCATTTGTAACCACGTTGCCCGCGATTATTATGTGATCAGGGCATAACTCCCTTAGTTCCCTTAGTTTCCCGGTCACATATTCCAGGTATCCGTTAGGGACATCGAGGCAGATAAAGTTAAACTTCTCTCCTAGTCCCTCTGCCAGGACACTTCTTAGTTTATCGAAGTCTTCGTCGCGGACGCCTAAGCTGTAAGCCACTGAATCAGGCTTGTTGAAATCCTTGAAGAATTCTTTGATTTCATCAACGTTGTAGAACTTGTGCAAAGCAGTAACCATTTTGTATTCGGATAATGTTCGAGCCATTTCAAAAGTTCCTACTGTATCCATGTTAGCAGCGATTATTGGTATGCCTGTCCAGGTTTTGCTGCTGTGTAGAAATTTGAAAGTTCTTTCCAGGTCCACGTCTTTCCTGCTCTTAAGAGTGCTCCTCTTAGGCCTTATGAGAACGTCTTCAAAATCAAGTTTAACGTCTTTTTCTATCCTCATAAAAACCCTTTGGGTGATTAATATTAGGAGTATATAAGTATTGCTATGTTGTAATAATCATTTTTGACTAGAAGAATTCGTTTAAGCCTTTCTGGGCTTGGAGTTTCTTCGCATCTTCAAGCTTTTTCAAAGTGTTTGTTACGCGTTCTTCGGAGAACTCGTGCCTTTCCACTAATAGCTTCTTGATTTTTTCTTCGTCTATTTGCCCGAATGAAACCTTGTACTCATCTGTTACGGGCATGTTTTTGATTAATTCAAATATTTTTTTCCATTCAAAGTCGTAGTGCTCACTCCATTTTGCTTCTTCGAATACCGCGTCGAAGTCATCCTCATGTTTTTTTATGAGTTTCAAAGCTTTCTTTGGGCCGATGCCTTTTATGCCTCCGTAATTATAGTCTGTGCCAACGAGGATAGCCAGTGTTATTAACTGGTCTTGTGTCAGGCTGAGTTCTTCAAGGCTTTCTTTTAAGGATATCATCTCTGGATTAATCGTTTTATAGCCGTAAGATCCAGGCATCTTTCTCCTCCCAGTAATGGAAAGGTTTCGTATAAGCCTCGGTGTTCCAGACAACAAGGAATCAGCGTCCTGGCTCACAGCGGCGTAGGCATCCCCTTTCTTTACCATGTGTGCGGCCTGGGCTTCGCCTTCGCTGGGAGCTTCAACGAACGGAATTCCCATAGCTTCCAGTAATTCCTTGGCTTCGCTTATCATTTCATCCGTTAAGAAAGTCGTTCGGGCAGCGTATTTCTTCATGTTCTCCACGTCCTCTTTTTGCTTGGCTTCCTCGTAGAGCTTCTGAGCCTCAAGCTTCAGGGATTTCCTTCTCTCTCTTTCTTTCCTCTTCAGCTCAGGAGGCTCCCCATCAAAGACGAAAACGAATTTAGGGCCTTTCTCTAGCAAATTAGTAAACCTGGAAAACAATCCTTGCAAGTGGCTTGTAATCCTGCCCTGGGAATCCATTAACGGGCTGCCGTCAGGGCCACGGATAGTTGTTAAGAACATGTACAACGTGTTGAAAGCATCTACAGCGAGTACTTTACCAGCTAGTTCTTCCGGCTTGACTTCCTTTCCTTTCAGCAAATCCTGTAGTGGGACTCCCATAAGCGTAGAGTATTATGTTTTGTTATTAATATTTTCTGAATCAAAAACTATTTTAACATGTTAATATGTTTCAATGATATGGATGGTTTGACAATTATATTGTTGGTTGTAGGGGTTTTGATTGTTTTGCTTATAGGTTATTACATCGGGTTAAAAGCGGGAAAGTTTAGGGCTTGGGTGGAGTACAAAGAAAAGGTTAAGGTTGAAAGGGAGGATGCGGTTAAGAGGAGCCGTTCGGTGTTGTCGGGGCAGTTTTCGGAGCAGTTAGCGCCTTATCTTCCGAATTTTAATCATAGCCCTTCTGAAGTGCGCTTTATCGGGAAGCCTATTGATTTCGTTGTCTTTAAAGGCATGGATGACAGGGAAGTTGAGGAAGTTGTTTTCGTGGAAGTTAAGACGGGCAAGTCTTCTTTGTCGCCTATGGAAAAATCTTTGAAGAAAGCAATTGAAAATAAGAGAGTTACGTGGGAGGAGTACCGTTTTAAGGGTTAGTTAAAAAAATGTTCTTTTCCCGGTACGTTTTCTTTTATGGTTATGTTTTTGTATGCGGCCTTATCATCTTTAAGGTATAGTATTCCTGCAAAGCCGTCTTCTGCTACACCTGTGTTATAGTGTAATTCGGTTGAAAAAACGTGTTCGGGCAGGCCTACGTTGTGGTCTGTGTGTGCGATATGAGCTGAAACAATGGGTGCAGAAGATATTGTTTTTGTCACACCGTATTTTTCTGTTACATTTCTTAGTATTTCGTCTCCGTGATTAAGATATACAGGCATTATGTCTCCTTCTTCTATCAAATCGCGTATTTCTTCTATTGCTTCTCCTGGCGTCATTTGATTTTCTGGCTCTGAATAAGCAGCTATTATTTGGTTTGCCAGGTGTTCCAAGCTGTAGATTTCTGAGTTTCCAGTCTCGTAGAATATTTCTCTGTCTATAGAATACATAGGGTTTGTGAATTCTCTGGAGTACGGCGAGATTATTGTTGTTTTCTCCGGGTCCCCTATTTTTTCTGCGAGGCTTTCAATGTTGTGCACGCAGTACACTTTTTTTGATGTTTCCAGGATTTTTAATGAATTTTTTATTTGAGAAGCACGCAGTTTTTTTAGTACGTTATCAGAGTTTTTTTTCGCTTCTTTTTTGTCAAAAAAGTATAGTCCTGTTTCTGCTTTTGTGCTTAACACGAATTTGCTTTCAAAAGGTTTTGTGGTTCCGGGGAGTATTAGTATTTCGTGCCCGTTTTGCTCTATATGTGGATGGGTTACTGAATCTATTATTTTCCGGTTTTTTTCCTTTGCGTGTTTTACTGCTTTGTAGTATTCTGAGTAATCTTCTTCGTTGGGTATTGTTATTATTGGCAGGTTTGTTTTTGCAGCTGTTTTTAACGCGTAAGATGTTGCTTCAGGTGTTTCACCTATACCGTTTAGGATTACAGCGTTTACTTTTTCGTGCATCATTTCAATTAGTATTTTTTCGTAGAAGTCTTTCCGTGAGTGTATCGTGGATATTATGCCGTACTTTGTTTCCATGTAAAAACCTTTTGTTCGCTGTAGTAAAAAGAGAACTTGGAATTAAATTATTTAAAATTTTTGTTTTTGTAACCACTTGAGAGTGTTTATATTTCCTGGGCAATCAGGCTTTTGTAGTCTGTTTTTAGCTTTTCCTTGGCTTTCTTCGCGATCTCCCCGTCTGTTATGAATAGGACGGGAAGCCTTTTGTTTTGGCCTTTCAGGTAAGCCGTGCTTAGGTCGCCATCCCCACACTTTTTTTTCTTTTTGGCCTTGCAAAAATATTCGGCTACTCCAACAGGCGTGTTGATTTCTACTATGAATTCGTAGTCTGAGCCTTTCCTCACAGGGTTGGATTCTTTGATCTTGATGTTTCTTTCTTCGAAGAACGATTTTAGTTTTTTGGAGAAAGCATCACCGGCGTCTGCAAGTACGTCAGGCGCAGGTATGGTTTCCTGGCTGTCCTTTGGAGGTTCTTTAATGGCTTCTTTTACGGCTTCTTCCACTTCTTTATTCGGAGCAGGCTTTTCCTCACTCGGAGCCTTTGTTTCTTCAGTTATTTCTTTCTTCGGCGCAGGTTTTTCTCCTAGGAAGAATTCTTTTATTATTTTTAGGGCTTCTTCATCTGAGAGCAAGTACCATTTCCAGAATATTTCTTCTTCGCTGCCTGTGTTTACGTTCATCTGCCTGGAGAAGTCTTTGATCATCCTAAGTGATACTCGTATTAGTGGTTCCTGGGTTTTGTCCCGAATCACTTTTTTTTCTTTTAATAATTCGTATGTTCTCCGGTCTTTCTCGTTGAGGTATTGGCTTACGTCCTGCAACTTATGCTCTTGGCCGGGCACGTAGTAGAATGGGCTTCCGCCTTTTTTTACGCTTGTTAGCTTGGCTTGCTTGTATTTTACGAGTTCTGAGAGCGCTGCACCTATGGTGATGCTATCCCCTTTTCCCAGGTACTTCCTTATATCCATAGGTATTAGGGGACCGTGTTGTTTTAGGACGTTCAGCAAGTCTTCCTGTTTTATTAAGTCCATATTCAGAATTGTTCTGAGTGCTAGTTTATAATTTTTTGGTTAAAAGGATTCATGGGCGCACCCATTTGACTTCCCAGTAGGTTACGTCTGCTTCGTCATCCACTACTGCGAGCATCAGTCTTTTCTTTGTGGAATGGGCTACCCTGTTTTTCGCGGCGAACTCATACCATGTAAGGGTTGATCCTTCGTGGACGGGGTAGACCACCCAGCGCGCGTGGTCCTCTCCTGGCTTTACGCCTCTGTCGTATATGCGGAAGTCCGCGCCGAATTTCAGGGCTGTCTTGATTATGTATCCCCTGTTCCTTATGTCTTTGAAGACCATGTAGCGCACCCAGAAGTTGGGTTCGGCTTTCTTGGCTTTTTTCATGAAGTCTTCGAATGTTAGTTGCTTGTTTTTCTTGTCGTATACTTCTAAGCGGTTTTTTTCTACTAAGTACAGGGATTCGTGAAGGCTTAACTGTACCATTCCGTCTTCCAGGATGGAGCCGTACCTTGATTGTTCGTATAGGTCTCTTGCTTCATTCGTGTTTTCTGTTATGACTCTTTCGTTGGCGAAGATGGCTTTGATCTTTTTTTTCTTTGTCTTGGTTTCTTTTTCCTCTTCTATTACGGGGAGGAGTTCTTCTTTGGCTTTCTTTTTCTTTGCTGATTTCTTTTTAGCAGGCATTTTATGCTTGAGTGTTTTGCTTTTTATTTAAAGCTTAGCGTTTTTTTATATTAGTAGTATTACTAGGTATCCTACTATGCAGCCCGTGCTTATGAAGGGCATGGCTGGGTAAAACTTGTCTTTTTGTGCTGTGTAGAATAATACGAATAGTGCTATTGCGGTGGTTAGGGTTATTATGCTTGCGTAAGTTATCGCTGTGGGGATGGCAAGGCCTTGTTCTATCATTGCCAGCATCACGGTTCCTGTGAATAGCAAGGGGAATACGATGTCTCCTCCTCCGAGGACTCCGGTTCTCGGTGTTCCTTTGCCTGGCTTGGCTTTTTTTGCGGGCTTGGCTTTTTTTTCTGTGTAACCTATTTTTATTCCTGGGAACAGGTTGGCTTTGCTTGTGAATTCCGCCATTCTTACCATGTGCTTGCTCTTCCATACTGCGTATGCGTCGTAGATTGCTATTAGTATTAGCAGTATTATCGCTGCGGGTATGCTTAGTATTGGGACGAGTAGTATTGCTATTCCTGCGTACATTAGTATTTCGGTTGTGTTGTGTATTACTGCGTTGGGCTTGTACATCTTCCATAGTCCGAGGAGGATTGCGAGGAGCCAGGCTATTAGTGCGTCTTGTATTATTACGCCGAATGATATGCTCATGGTTATTATTGCTGCTATTAAGAACCAGGTTTTCCACCAGTTTACCTTGGCGTGTTTTGCGAATAATAACAGTATTATTGTTCCTATGGTTACGCCGATTATTATGAAGACAAGGGTTTCTGTGCCTGTTGTTTCCGGCCTTTCCCCTACTGTTGTGTTTGTGTATTGTATTATTGTTTTTCCGTCTTCAACAGTTATGCCTTGTATGGATTGCCCTATCAGTATTAGGCCTATTATTTGTGCTGCTATGAATATTAGCATGAATGTTATTGTTACGGGCAACGTGTGTTTCATTCTTTTCTTTTCCTGGTTTTGTTTTTATAAATTGTTCGGATAACAATTATCTTCAGTATAGAAGGTATTTGTGGTTATCTTTAAATAAAAAGAAAAAATACCAAACTAACATGAAACAGGCAAACAAAATAACAATAAGAGCATTCACCCCACCAGAAGAAGACAGGGAAGAAAACAAAAAAACAATCCTTGAACTCGCAGGATACACAGAACAAGAAATCGAAAAAGAAAAAATAAAATACGAAGAAAAAAACGCGAAAGGATTCCAGGAAAGAAACATAAAAATACACACCATAGAACTAGAAAAAGACAGGCACTGCAACAAATTCCTGGAAAAAATCACAAACAAATTAACAGAAGAAGACAAAAACACCCTGATCAGCCAGACAAACAGATTAGACGACAACATGAACTTCTACATACGCCTAGACAAAGAAAAGCTAAACCAAGGAACATATGAAGTCACAGAAACAGGGGAATGCTACCACATCAAGATAAGCGTAGCCGCATTCCCAAAAAGAAAAGACGTCGCCCACAAGAAAATAAAAGAAATAATAAAAAAACATCATAAACCATAAGAAGCTACATTCGCAGCACAACCAGGCAACACAGCAAGATGCTCAGGTACATCCTCATACTTAACATCCTTAACCCTTAAATCCTGGAAATGCGAATCATACTTCAAAAGCAAACCCATCAAGTCTTCCCTTGAAAGAAGATCATCCAGCACAAAAGGCCTTGTCTCAACCATACCCCTGGAAGAACCGCCATAAGCCAAAGGAAACTTCTCCGTAAAATCAGACATAAGCTTAGTGACTTCCCCGAGAGGCCTCTTGAAACTGCTGATGTTCCCATTCCCGACAACACCAAGCAATATTCTAGCCTTATCCGCATTGTTATGATGGACTGCATTAAACAAAAAGCCATCATACTTAAATTCTGCCGTCATCTCCCTAAAATAATTGTGCAAGTCTTTGTTAAAACTAAAAACCTGGCACGGCATCAGGTTCTCATAAGAAACAATCCTTGCCAACCCATCACTTCCATTCATAGTCTCTACCCCCTAAACAAATTTTATTGAAAAACATGTTTTCTGTAATTTAAAAATGTTGTTAAAACACAAAGGGCTCTGTCCCAAATCTCACATTTTATTGCTGCGAAAACACCACTGCGTCCTGCCTGGCGCAGGTTCATCGTCAAGCAAGCTGCATGAATCGCTTGCTCTCCTGGCTTGTTTCAAGGCAGC
>PWLK01000098.1 GCA_003560545.1 Candidatus Woesearchaeota archaeon
CATTTTTTGAATCGTAGAATTGTTTTAGGTACTCGGATTTGGTCTTTTTTTCTTTTTTGGCGAGTTTGCTTATGGCTTTGTCGTAGTTGCTGCCGTATTGTGCGGCTTTCTTTTTTCTTTGGGAAAGCTCTTGCGGTATTCCTTGTTTCCCGGCGATTTTTCTTAGTATTATCTTGGTTTGGCCTTCTTCGTTTATTTTGAGGTTGCCTGGTATGGTTAATGCGTGTTTTATTAGTTCTTTGTCTAGGAATGGAACTCTTAACTCTACGTTGTTTTTCATTGTGATTACGTCATCCCTGTACAGGTCTCTTTCGTATATTTTTCTTAGGCCTGACAGGCATTCCTTGTTTATGTCCAGGCTTTTTTTGTGGCGTTCGTATCCTGCGAATATTTCTTCGCTTCCAAGACCTGAAAATAGTATTTTTACGCCGTCTTCCCTGGCTTTCCTTGCTGCTACGAGGAATGGAAGTGCAACCCCTGCTTTTACCACGTTATTGTCTTCTATGATGGGCAAGGCTTCTTCCAATAAGCCTGGTACGTCTTCAAGGCTTGTTTCTATTACTCGTAGTTTTAATCCGAGGAGTTCTGCTGCTTTCTTTGCCCAAGAGACGTCTTCGCCGTCTTTCAAGCCTGGCTCTTTTAGCGTAGCTGTGTAACAGGTAAAGTCAACACCAAGTTTTTTGAGTGTGTAAGCAAGGAACACTGAGTCTATGCCTCCGGAGAATAACAACCCTGTTTTTTTGCCTGAAACGCGTTTCTTAACAGATTCTAATAATAATTCTTCTGTTCTTCGTATTATTTCTCGTTCTGAATCATTATTTTCTTTTAATTCGAAGAAATTTCGGTTGTATTCTTTGAGTTCTTTCTTGTTAAGGTCAAAGAACAACACCTTACGAGGGTTTAACTCGTAAATATACGCTTCTTCCAAGCCATTCTTCTTCAGGGCTTTCTTCTCGGATGCAAAGGCAAATTCTTTGTTTACAGGATGAAAATAATACCATAAAGGCTTAACCCCGACTAAATCCCTGGCAAGGAATAATAAGCGTTTCTCTTGGTTTAGCAAAGCAAAAGCGTAATCCCCATCAACATCCTCCAAAGATCCTAATAAGTCCCTGGACTGCCTTAAATGGTTAAATACTGCTTCTGCGTCGTTGCGAGAAGAACAATTGTTTTTCTTATCTAAATCCTTCCAGTTATAAACCTCGCAATTAGCAACAAACAAAAAACCTTTTTTATGCAAGGGTTGCTCAACAAAACCATTGATAGCATGCAGGCAATGGCCAATCCAAGCACTTTCATCTCCAGCATCATTAGAAGAATCCATGCCCCTGTACTGCATAGTATTAATAGAACTCCTAACTAAACCCTTAGAATCTTCAAAGCCAAAAAAACCAGTTATACCACACATAACCAATAAGTATATTAGAACACGTTAAAAACTTTATGCGTCAATCATCTCAATCTCGATGTTAAGCCCCTCCGGAATCGGGACACGCATAATCAAACGAAGAGCCCTCTCATCCAGGCCAACATCGATAAGCCTCTTATGGACACGCATCTCAAACCTATCCCAAGTCGCCGTACCATCACCACAAGGGCTCTTGCGCGTGGTAATCCTAAGCTTCTTAGTCGGCAGAGGAATCGGGCCTCGAAGAACAACACCTGTCTTCTCAGCAATATCCCTAATGTAATCACAAGTAGCGTTAATCTTGTTAATATCCGTGCTTGCTAGCTTTACTCTTGCTCTCTGCATCTTCTTTGTTCCTCTGCATCAATTAGGGTTTTTGGCTCATGATAAAAAAACCTGTTTTTACCATGAAAAAAAACATAATAAAAAAAATAAGTTAGGTTCATTGTTTCTTCTTAGCTTCAATACACATGCCTGCTGCGACGGTCGTACCAGAATCCCTGATAGCAAACCTTGACATGTGAGGATTGTCTTTCTGTGTCTCAATGACCAACGGGTGCACTGGCTTCAAAGTTACAATTGCTGCTTCGCCGTTCTTTATGAAGTCAGGGTTCTCCTGCAATACTTCTCCTGTTGCAGGATTAACCTTTTTGTCAATCTTAGTTACCTGGCAAGCAATCTGAGCTGTGTGCACGTGGAAAACCGGTGTGTAACCAATAGTTATAACGCTTGGATGGTTTAACACAACCATTTGCGCCTTGAACTCCTCAACAGCTGCAGGCGGGTTATCGGATGGCCCGATTACGTCGCCTCTCGCAATGTCTTTCTTGCCAAAGCCCCTAATGCTTAAACCCACGTTGTCCCCAGGAGTTGCTTCCTGGTATTGCTCGTGGTGCATCTCGATGCTCTTAACTTCTCCTGGCACGCCCTTGCCTTCCCTGCCCGGGATAGCAATGACTTTCTGGCCTACTTTGATGACGCCCGTCTCAACTTTTCCAACCGGGACAACACCTATACCGGTGATGTTATAAACGTCCTGGATGGGCAGCCTTAATGGCAGGTCAACCGGCTTCTCAGGCTCATTTAACTTGTCAATAGCCTCAAGCAAAGTAGGACCTTTATGCCAGTCCATGTTGGTTGACTTTGTAACGACGTTGTCGCCTTTCAAAGCTGCGATTGGTACGAACTGAACCGTGTCAGGCTTGTAACCAACAGACTTTAGGAGAGTGCTTACCTCTTCCTTGACTTTGTTGAACCTTTCTTCCTTGTAATCAACACCAGAGATATCCATCTTGTTAACCGCAACGATTAACTGGTCAACTCCGAGAGTCCTGGAAAGGAAAACGTGCTCCTTCGTCTGCGCGTTTACGCCGTCGTTAGCTGCAACAGCAAGAACTGCTGCGTCCGCCTGGCTTGCACCTGTAATCATGTTCTTAACGAAATCCCTGTGCCCAGGAGCGTCGATGATGGTAAAGAAGTACTTGTCAGACTCAAACTTTTTATGGGCTAAGTCTATTGTTACTCCTCTTTCCCTTTCTTCTTTCAAGTTGTCCATAACGAAAGCAAACTCAAAGCCTGCTTTCCCCAGGTCTTTAGCCTTTTCCTGAAGCTTCCTCATGGTTTGCTCGTCTATATTCTTAGAGTCGAACAAAAGCCTTCCCACTGTTGTTGACTTGCCGTGGTCTACGTGACCAATAAATACAAGGTTTAAGTGAGGTTTGTTTTTTGCCATTTTCTTTTTTCCTCCCAACAAATTTTTTTTGTTTTTTTTATTTTGATAAAAGCAATCACTCGTGCTTTTACGCTTCTCGTTGTGAATGCGAGGAATTTATTCCTGTTTATAAAGCTTTTGGATATCTTCCCGTCTAAAAAAAACAAAAAAAGGGTTTTACTATCCTTCTTCTTTGTTAAGGCCTTTTCGTTCCCTTAGCATATTCACAACTTTCTGCTGTAATTCATCTGGCAGCCTTTCAAAGTTCTGGTCTACGAGGAAGCTACTCCCCCTTCCACCAGTGGCACTTCTGAGGTCTGATGCTAATCCAAACATTTCAGCTACAGGAAGCTTTCCTACAACAGTTACTATCTCTCCTTCCTGTTTCATATCCAGTAATTGACCTCTTTTGTTTTGGATTAGCTTTGAGATTTCCCCCATGTAATCGGCTGGTGCCTCGAAGGACATGGTTTGAACGGGCTCATATATTAACGGGCTTGCTGAGAGCATAGCGCCTCTTATACCATCTCTTACCGCAGGGTATAACTGTGCTGGGCCTCTGTGTATTGCGTCTTCGTGTAATTTGACATCGTCAAGTATTACTTTTACGCCGAAGCTCGGCTCTCTCGCAACAGGACCTGCTCTCATTACGTCTTCGAACATATCCATTACCATTTCTATTATTTCACCTATGTGAACTATTCCACGGGTGGCGTCTATTAAGACGTTGCCGTTGTAAATGTCTCTTACGCTTCTCGCAGTCTTGTTATCCATGCCTGCTTCCTGCAACGCAGTCCACAGTTCTTGTTCTTTCTTCTTAACCCTTCCCGTGGGAATCTTACTGTCTTTTATTGCTTTGATTATCTCAGGCTCTAAAGGCTCTACCTTGAAGTAAAGCTTGTTGTGCTTGTTAGGGGATTTTCCTTCAAACGTGCCCTGGCTTGGTCTTGTAACGGTTTCCCTGTATACGACTATCGGCGGGCTTGTTTGTATGTCCACGCCTTTTTCTTTCTTAATCCTATTCTCGATAACCTCGAGGTGTAGTTCGCCCATGCCGTGCATTAAGTGCTCTCCTGTTTCCTGGTTTATCTCGATTGTAATGCTAGGGTCTTCTTTGGATACCTGCATTAGTACTTCTACGAGCTTTGGCAGGTCGCCTGGCTTCTTGGCTTCAATAGCTTTTGTCATAACAGGGTCAAATATGTGTGTTATAGCTTCAAACGGGTCAACTTCCTTTGTTACAGATACTGTTTCCCCTGGGAAAGCGTTTCTTAACCCGCCTACGCCTATGATGTTGCCTGCCGGGACGTCGTCAACGATTTCTCTTTTCGCTCCGTTGTAAATATATACTTGCTGAACTCTTACCTCTTGGTTAGCTTTGGCAAGGTTTACCATGGTTCCTTTCTTCATGGTACCTGAGAAAAGCCTTCCCGCGCTTATCTCACCGGCTTGAGGGTCTACTACTACTTTGGTTACAACGAACATTAACTCGCCGTCATAGTTACAGGATAGCAGGTCTTTCC